>DPAW01000253.1 GCA_003517285.1 Verrucomicrobiales bacterium | reverse complement strand
TGCGCCATGCGCTGCAGCATTTGCAAAAATCGTTCCGCCGCCGTTCGGTGATGGTGTTGCTGTCCGATTTCCTCGACCCCCTCCCCATCTCCACCCTGCAACAGGCCCGCCGCCGGCACGATGTGGTGGCCATCCAGATCACCGACCCACATGAGGAACAACTGCCCGCCCTCGGCCGGATGACGCTGGAGGATGCCGAGACCGGCGAGGTCGGCGAAGTGACCCTGCGCAGCGAGGAAGACCTCGACGCCTTCTTCCGCCACCGCGCCGAGGCGCAGGATGAATTGGAGCAGCAATTTAACGGGCTGGGCATCGATCACATTCGCCTACGCACCAATGAACCGTTTGTGCCGGAGCTGGGACGGTTTTTTCGCACCCGTCTGGAACGGCAACGCCGCACATGAACAACGACACCAACCAGCTCGACCTGCTCGATATCAAGCCGCCGCTGGACCTCGATCCCGGCGACGGCACGGGCCCGTTGTGGTGGGTGCTGGCCGTGCTGCTGATCGTCGGTGCCGCCCTTCTCTGGTGGGTGTTTCGTCGTCCAATCAAACCGCCCACGCCGCCGGCGCCCGATGCCGTGGCCCAGCGTAAACTCCACGAAGCTTGGAATCTGCTCGGCACCCCCGCGCTCTTTGCCGAGGCTGTTGCCGATATCCTGCGCGTGTACCTGGAGGAACGCTTCAAGGCCCACGCCCCCGAACGCACCACCGAGGAGTTTCTAAACGAACTGCAACAGATGCCGCAGATGACCGGGGAACAAAAGGAGTTGCTCGGGCAATTCCTGAAGTTCTGTGACTTCCCGAAATTTGCCCAGCTCGATCCCTCTGAGGAGGAATGCCGAAGGCTGCACGGCATCGCTGTGAAACTGGTGCAGGAAACCGCCCCGGCCCGACCCGGCAGTGCGCCGCCACAAATTTTGCCCACGAAAATCAGCTGATGGATACCTTCACCTTTGCCGATCCCGCATGGTTGTGGCTGCTCCTGCTGCTCCCTCTGGCCGGCTGGCTCAAGGGCGCCACTGGCACGCCGCCGGCCGTGGTGTATTCTTCGCTGTCACTGGTGCGGCAGCTGCAAAAAATCGCCCCACAAAAAGCCGGCCGCCTGCTGTGGCTGCTGCGCTGGCTAGCATTGATCGTCTTCATCCTCGCCCTAGCCCGGCCGCAATGGGGCGAAGGCAAACAACGCATCCGCGCCAGCGGTATTGATATTGTGGTGTCCATGGACCTCAGCGACAGCATGCTTGCCGAGGATTTTCAGCGCTTTGGCAGAGACGCCAACCGCTTGGATGTAAGCAAGGATGTGCTCGAGGAATTCATCAAGGGTCGGCCCAGCGATCGCATCGGGCTCATTGCCTTTTCCGGCAAGGCCTACATCGCCAGCCCGCCCACGCTCAATCACGCGTTTTTGCTGGAGAACCTTGATCGTTTCACCACCGATACCGTGCCGGAGGAAGGCACCGCCATCGGCTCCGGCATCAGCGCGGCGATCAATCGCCTGCGCGAGATCAAGGATTCCAAAAGCCGCATCGTCATTCTCATGACAGACGGCGAGGAAAACACCGGCAAGATCAAGGGCCACGAAGCCGCCACTGCCGCCGCCGCCATGGGTGTGAAAATCTACACCATCGGCATCGGCAAAGATGGCACCATGCTTTACCTGCCCGACCAGTTCGGCTTCAAACGCCCCGTGCAACTGGTGGGAATTGATGAAGATAGTCTGCGCGAGATTGCCGACAAAACCGGCGGCAAATATTTCCGGGCCGAGAGTGCTGACGCCCTGCGCGCCGTGTACAAGGAAATTGATCTACTGGAAAAAACTGAGCGCGAAGAACAACGCTTCCTTCAATACCACGATCTCTTCCGCACCTTTCTAGGCGTGGCGCTGGCATTGTTGGTGCTGGACCTCGTTTTGAATTATACTCTGTTGAGGAAACTACCATGAACTGGGGCTACCCTGGCTACATTACCTTGAGCATCCTGCTGGCGCTGCTAGTACTCGGTGGTAGCGTCGCCATGTGGCTCCATCGCGAGCGTGTGTTGGCGCTGTTCGTGAGCAAAGACCGCGTGCAGGAACTCACCGCCGCCATGCCGGGCTGGGAATACTGGACCCGCACCGGCCTGATCATGGGCGCCGTAATCCTCGGCTGCCTTGCCCTCGCCTCCCCACGCTGGGGATATGTGCTCGAGAAATCCAACGCCAACTCACTGGATATTCTTATCGCCGTCGACACCTCACGCAGCATGCTTGCCGACGACCTCGTGCCATCCCGAATGAAGCGCACCCAGCTCGCCATTCAGGAACTCCTCAAGCTCGGCGAAGGCGACCGGTTCGGCCTCATCCCTTTTGCCGGCTCCGCCTTTCTTCAATGCCCCCTAACCGTGGATCAGGAAGCCCTGCGCCAGCACGTCAACCTCGTCAACGTCGACCTCATCCCCGAAGGCGGCACCCACCTCGGCGAAGCGATTGATGCTGCCATGGAAGCCTTCGAGGGCCATGAGCAGGACAGCCATAAGGTGCTTGTGCTTTTTTCCGATGGCGAAGATCACGACGAAAATGCCCTGGCCAAGGTGGAGGAAGCGACCCAAAAAGGGCTACGCATTTTCACCATTGGCGCCGGGACGCCCGATGGGGAATTGATCCCGGTCAATTATTGTCCGAACTGCGAATCGCCCAACCAGCCGGGTCGATCGCGATGCCGGGTTTGCAACGCCTACCTCACGCCCGGCCAAGAGTTTATTCGCGATGAAAACGGCAATGCTGTTCGAAGCCGGCTCAATGAATCGATGCTGGAGGAATTAGCTGAAACCACCGGCGGCTTTTACCTGCGCCTCGAGGGCGCGCAAACCATGGAGGTGCTCTACAAAAATGGACTCGCGCCGCTGCCAAAATCGGAGAATACTAGCACCATGGTAAGGCGCCAACGAGAGCGTTATCAATGGCCCTTGGCGGGAGCCGTGGGACTCTTGTTGCTGGAATTGCTGTGGCCCATGGGACGGCGGTGCCGTCCGGCGACCGCCACCGCGGTCATCCTCGCTCTGCTCCTGCCTTGTTCACTGGAAGCCGCCACGCTCAAGCAGGCCGCCCAGCAATATCAGAAGGGCGAATTTGCCTTGGCGCTTCAGGAGTACGAAGAGTTACTTCGGCACGATCCGGGTAATCCGAAGCTGCATTACAATGCCGGCGCAGCCGCTTATCAAGCCGGGAAACACAATGAGGCGGCCAGGCATTTCCGTGGTGCCTTGCGGACGCCTGATTTGAAGCTCCAACACCGCGCCTTTTACAATCTCGGCAACACACGTTTTCAACTGGGTGAGGCCATGAAAAACCCGGAGGATCAAATTCCGGTTTGGGAGGAGGCCGCCGATCACTTTGAAGCCGCCACCCAATTGAACCCACAGGACCCCGGCGCCCAGCGCAATCTCAAATTTGTCCGCCACAAAATCGATGAGGCCAAACGCAAGCTGGAACAGCTTTCCGACGAGGTGCCGCTCGATGGCATCACGCGATTTAAACAGGACGACGAGAAGGAATACACCCTGCGCGTCTGGCCGCCTAACCGTGAGCAAATCCCTGAGCGCCCCTACTGGCGGATGTTTGCCCTCGATCATTACGCCCACGGCGTGGCCAAAGTCTCCGATTCTATTCGGGCCGAAGCCAAGGCATTGAGTCCGACCGGATACGGCGG
>DPAW01000123.1:5137-5866 GCA_003517285.1 Verrucomicrobiales bacterium | reverse complement strand
GAGGAATTCGCGCGGCGGCAGGTTATGATCAAGTACGTTCCGGAAAAAAATTTCCGTCTCGGCGCGCATGGCGGTCTCTAGGTTGTCGCGATAGTACTCCAGAAAATCAGCCGACGGCGGCATGGTGCCGATGTTGTCGAGATCCAGCCAGCGCCGCACAAAGTGCCGGACGAATCGGTCGGACTTCGGATCCGCCAACATGCGTTTGACTTGCGCCGATAAATTGGGGCGCAATTTTCCGGCGGCAGCCAGCTTGAGCAGTGTTGCATCGGGCGGCGATGACCAGAGGAAATACGACAACCGCGAAGCCAACGCGACACCTCTCAGCTCGCCTTCGCCCAGATTCAGGTAAAGAAAACCGGGCGAGCAAAGGATCGCCTGGCAACCCAACTGCAGGGCCCGCAGAGGCTTCACGCCTTCCTTGAGTTTGCCGGCCACGAGTCGCTGGAAGGGCTCCAGCTCGCCCTTGTGCAGCGGCCGGCGAAAGGCTTTTTCGGCAAAGGCTTCCAGTCGCCGGGTGATGGTCTTGGCATTCAACTGGCTCATCGTCAGGTCCCCATACAACGCGCGATGACCAGCGCTTGGCCAATCTTCGACATGCGGACCTTCAACTCCGATTTCCCAAACGCGCAGCCGCGGCCCCTTGTAAGCCTTGAGCACGCCGTGGCCTTTCTCTAGGCCGGGCTTCATGTTGATGAACGGTTTAAACTCCGGCTTTTCAGCGGCTTG
>DPAW01000123.1:0-4747 GCA_003517285.1 Verrucomicrobiales bacterium | reverse complement strand
CCGGCTTCCATGTAAACCTGCCACTCAAACCATTTCGGTTCCTCATTGGTCAGCTCGATGCGCGCCAGCGAAATCATCTTCGAGACATTGCCCGTGCTGGTGACACTACCGCGCCGATCGACCGCAGCAATTTCCATAACCAACGGATCGCCGTTACGGAAATCGCCGAGCGCCTTGCCGTAATCATGAACACGCCCGACCGCGGCTGCCCGAACGCGAATGGTGTAGATGCCGCTGCGCGGGACGCCGCCCTGCCGATACAGCGGCAGGAATCCGATGTGTCCGCCGCGATAATGGCGGCCGTACAGATCGGTGTAGGGCGTCTCGGGCACAAACCGAAAGCGGCCGGTTTGGAACAGCTTCGGCAATCCCTTAGCGTCATTGCCCCTGAAATAAAATGGCGTTCGTTGCGCGTATTTTTTGGAGACCGATCGCGCGCCAAATTGCGTGGCCCGACGAATGGCCTCCTCGGCGGCGGAGAAATAGTGGTCCATCAAACGCCCGGACGTCACTAGCCCGGCGCCGTTGTTGTCAAATCCATGAATCTTGACCTCCTCGGGAAAATCCTCAGCCGGATTCCAGACGCCGACATTGAGCCCAAGCAAATCGCCAATCGTCTGGCGATATTCCCACGCGTTAAGACGACGCAGCACACTGTGACCGCCCGTCGTATTCAATTCCGCCCGGGCGGCAGTGAGCTTTCCCGTCAGGTGAGCAATCATCGCCGCGCGTTCCGCAACCGTTGGTTGTGCTTCGTCCTCCGGCGGCATGTTCCCGAGATTCAGTTGATCGACAATCTCCTGATAGCGCTCCAGATCATCGAGCTTTTTAATCGCCGTCGGCAACGTGTCAAACCGACGATCCGCCTTCTGTTTGTTGTCACCGTGACAACGGATGCAGTGCTGCTTGAGAAAGGTCTTCGTCCGTTCATCGGCTCGAACGCTTGCGCAAAACGCCAACAGGAGCAAGGCATGGACAATCGTTTTCATGGCCGGCCTTATCCGATTTTCATCGGTGAAAATGTGCCGGTGCTGCGGCCGAATCGTTTGGCTTCGGAGCCGAACCAATGCAGCACGGAAAGCCAGAGGTTGGCGAGCGGCACGCGCTGGTGTGGGTCGGAGGGGCAAACCAAATGACCCTGGTGCTTCACGCCGCCGCCGGCCAGCAGCACGGGGAGGTTGCGATTGCTGTGAATCGAACCATCGCTCATGCCGCTGCCGAAAACGATGAGCGTGTGGTCAAAAATCTGGGCTTCCTTCAGGCGATCGATGAAGCCGCCGAGTTTGGTGGTCAGAAAGGATTCAATGACTTGCAGCTGTCCGATCCGGTCCTCAGCCTTGCCGTGGTGCGAAATTGCGTGATAGCCGGCCAGATCCAGCTCGGAAGTGCGGAAGCCCATGCCGGTTTCGAGAGTCGCAACGCGCGTGGAGTCGGTCTGCAATGCCAGCGCCATCAGGTCATAAAACAACGCCATCTCGTCGATGTGTTGGCGTTCCTCATCCAGTACTTCAACGATCGGCGACTTGGGCTTGGGTCGGTCGAGCCATTCCCGGGACATCTGCAGTCGCCGTTCCACATCGCGGACTGAGGTCAAATACTGATCGAGCTTGTGGCGGTCGGCGGCGTTGAGCGTGCGGTTCAGCGCGCCGGCGGATTCGCGCAATGCATCGAGCACACTGCCGCGATGCTTCAGGCGCGTGCGTTCGGCGGCGCGTTCGTTGGCGGGCGAGTTTACGAAAAGCGCGCGAAACAGCTTGGCGGGATTGTTGACCGGCGGCACATGCACGCCGGCGCGCGTCCAGCACATGTCCGTGCCATTGACGATGCCGGTATTGACCGACGGAAATCGCGTGGCACTGCCGACATGCTCAGCGGCAGCCTGGTCGAGCGAGATGTTCTTTAGCGGAAACCCGGCGGATTCCTCCTTCTTGATGCTGTTCAGAAATCCCTGCACCGCCCGGTGCCCGCCGTTGAGACCATGGTCGAGATGCGAAAACACTGTGAGGTCATCGCGATGCTTATCCAGTGGCTTGAGCGTCGACGTGGGGACGTAATCCCTGCCGGCTGTCTTGGGAAAAAAGTTGCCCGGATAAAAACCCAGATGATTGCCCACGCAAACCAAGCGCTTGGGCCGCGGTGCGGCTGCCATCGCCAAACTTTCCAGCCAAGGCAACGCCAGCGTCACCCCGAGTCCCGAGAGAAACTGCCGCCGATCGAACTGCCTCATGCCAACACCTCCTTTACCACGTGACCATGCACGTTCGTGAGCCGGCGCTCGAGGCCGTTGTGGTAATAGCTGAGACGCTCATGATCGAGGCCCATGAGGTGCAGGATGGTGGCGTTGAAGTCGTATACGCTCGTGCGATTGTGCACGGCCTTGAAGCCAAACTCATCGCTGGCGCCGTAGCTCATGCCGGTCTTTACACCTGCGCCGGCCATGAAGCAGGTGAACGCGCCGGGATTGTGATCCCGTCCCGTCCCGTTGCCTTGCAGGAATGGCATGCGACCAAACTCCGTGGCCCACACGACCAGCGTGTGATCGAGCAGACCGCGCCGCTTGAGATCGCGCAACAACGCCGCAGTCGGCTGATCCATGATCTCTGCCTGCATGGCGTGCGTGTTCTTAATGTTCGCGTGGGAATCCCAGTTGGTGATGCCGTTGCCGCCGGACGGGTCGCTGCCGTTGAAAAGCTGCACGACGCGCACGCCCTGCTCGATAAGGCGCCGCGCAAGGATGCAATTCTTGGCGTACTCCTGCCGCAGATCGCTGCCACTCCCGGTGCCATATTCCTTCTGGATAAACTCCGGTTCGCTGCCGACATCCATCACCTCCGGCACGGATGTTTGCATCTTGCCGGCCAGCTCGTAACTGGCAATGCGCGCTGCCAAGTCAGCGTCGCCGGGAAATTTCTCGAGGTGCTTGTCGTTTAACGCCCGGAGCAAATCAACCGTGGCAGCATCATCGGCGGCAGCGAATTGCTTCGGCCTGCGCAGATTGTCCGGCGGATTTTTAGCCGTGAAATTCGTACCCTGAAAGGACGCCGGCAAAAAGCCGCTGCCAAAGTTGTTCTTGCCCGAGCGCGCCAACCCGCGCGGATCGTTGATGGCCACGAACCCCGGCAGGTCGGTATTCTCCGTACCAAGCGCGTACGTCACCCACGCGCCAAAAGACGGAAAACCCTCCATCGTAAAACCGGTGTTGAAGAAATTCTCGCCCTGCGGATGCGCCGCCGTCTCCGTATGCAGCGCGTGGAAGAAACAAAAATCATCCGTCATCGCCGCGAGATTCGGCAGCAAATCGCTCACCATCTTGCCAGTCTGCCCGCGCGGTTTGAAATCCCAAAACGCCTTGGCCACATTGCCCGGTGGCCCCTCGAAGGTGACCTTGGGAATGTAATCGGCCTTTTTCCCGTGCTGTTTTTCCAGCGCCGGCTTGTGGTCAAAGGTGTCCACATGGCTCACCGCGCCCGGACAATAAATCACCAGCACCTGCTTGGCCGGCACGGCAAAATGCGGCGGCCGCGGCGCGTACGGATTGTTGACATCAATCGCCGGCCGGATCGGCTGCTTGCCGCTGAAGCCGGTGGGATCGTCCGCCGCCAACAAACTCGTCAACCCCAGTCCACCCAGCGAAAACCCGGCCGTCTGCATAAACGATCGCCGATCCAGCAACCCGCGGCCCTGTGGAGATATGTGGTCAGCGTTCATTTTATAAGGCTCACGCGGAGGCGCTGAGACGCGGAGTGGATTAAATCAAGCGCCAATTGGAGGGACGAGCCTGCGAGTCCGCTTGGCCAAGCGCTTGGCCTATGGGTAGCTTCGCGGACTCGCAAGCTCGTCCCTCCATTATTTCTCCGCGTCTCCGCGCCTCTGCGTGAGAATTCAATCATGGAATAAACGCAAACTCGTTACTGTTGATCAGCGCGCGCGCAACAAATTGCAGACCGCGCGATTTGGAAACAGCAAGGCTGGCTTTCAACTCGGCGGCAGACGGCTCACGGCTCAGCAGCAATTCAAAACACCGCTTCACGGCCGGAGTACCTTGGCCTGCCTCCTTCTCGGCGCGCGCGGCGATGAAGGCCGATTGCTCGACGACGAACGGGCTGTTCATCAGGTTCAGCGCCTGTAACGGCGTGGTGGAAACCGGCCGCTTGGCGCGTACCTGGCCGCAATCGGGAAAATCGAATGCAGTAAAAATCTGGTCATCCACGCGCCGCATGCGTTCCTGATAAAGCATCCGCCGCCACGTGTGCGGCCCGTGATTATCGACCACCTCCCACTGCGCGTAGGTTTTTTTCACGTTATGAATACGATAACTGCGCCCGCCGATCTTGGTGTCCAGTTTGCCGGAGGCGAGTAGGATGCCGTCGCGAATCACCTCCGCCTCCACGCGCCGCGGAGGAAAACGCCAGAGCAAGGCTTCATCCGCCTTGTGAGCCGCCGGTCGGCTAGAGCGCTGGAAGGCATCCGAGTACAGCAGCAGCCGCAGTGTATCTTTCACCGACCACGCGACAGCGTTGCTGCGGACGGGCAACATGAACTCGCTCGCGAGCCAGTCGAGCAACTCCGGATGGCTTGGCCGGGCGCCGGCTTTGCCAAAGTCGCTGGCGGTCGCCACCAACCCGCGCCCAAAGACGTGCTGCCAAATACGGTTCACCATCACGCGAGCCAGCAGTGGATTCTCCTGGCTTGTAGCCCATTCGGCAAAATGCGCGCGCCGCTTGGCCTCGGGCGATTTCGAATCCAG
>DPAW01000122.1 GCA_003517285.1 Verrucomicrobiales bacterium | reverse complement strand
AACGGCGGCCGCGAATTTCGATTTTGATTTCTGTGCCACGCTTGGCGTGGGGTTGATTAATGTACGCCATGCCGATGCCTGTCTGAAGTGAAGGGCTTTGAGTGCCGCTGGTCACGACACCAATTTCCTCATCGCCGATCCATACGGTATAGCCCTCGCGGGGCGGTGGCGATTTGGCGGTCATGGCAAATGCCATATTGCGGCGTGTTACGCCTTCTTTCTTTTGAAAGCCCAACTCCTCACGTCCTCGGAATGATTTATCCATATCCACGAAAAAGCCTAAGCCGGCTTCCAACGGAGAATCCTCTTCGCTCAATTCGTGACCGTACAACGGATATCCCATTTCCATGCGCAAGGTATCGCGCGCACCCAGTCCGGCTGGCTTGATTCCGTGGTCGCTTCCCAATTCTATGAGCCGCTCCCAAAGAGTTGTGATGATTTCATTCGGAGCAATCAGTTCAAAGCCATCTTCGCCGGTGTAACCCGTGCGAGAAACATACACATCCTTGCCTTCAAAAATAAACACGTCGATTTGGTTCTTCTCCAAAGCCGTTGGCCGCTCCACGGCAATGAGCCCGGACATGGTGAAGAGCTGGCTTATGAAACGGTTCACGTGCGGTCCCTGTACGGCCACTGCTGACAGGTTATCTGACTCGTTCACCACATTGACTGTACGGGCGGATTCGAACTCCGCGACCAGCCGTTGCAATTCCGCCAAGTCTTCCGCGATGCGGGAGGCATTAACCACCAGTAGGTAACCTTCCTTGGCAACCCGGTAAACATAGAGATCGTCCAGTACGCCACCGCGATCATTACACATGAGCGAGTACTGGGCATCCCCCACGGGGAGCTTGGAAGCCGTGTTGGTGAGCGCGTGATCAAGAAACTCCGCAGCGCGTGCACCGCCGACCATCAATTCTCCCATGTGGGAGATATCAAACAGGCCGCACGCCTGGCGTACAGCGCGGTGTTCATCAACGATGCCCGAGTATTGAACGGGCATTTCCCACCCGCCAAAATCAATGCAGCGAGCCCCTAAAGCCTGATGCGTCTTGTACAGAGCCGTGCGCCGCGGGTCCACCATTCATTAACCCCACTTCTCGAGGATCACCTGTTCCTTGGACGCGCCGAGTTCGTCCTTAGCCAGCGTTTCGGCCATTTCCACCAGCGCATTCGGTCCGCATGCGTAAAAGACCGTGCTGTCAAAATCATCAATGTGTTCCTTAATCCAATCCGCATCAATGCGGCCTCGGCGCCCTTCCCAAGGGTCATCATCCGCCAGACGAGTGCAGGTCACGAGAAACTTGAAGTTGGGGTTCTCCTTCTCCAGCTCACGGAATTCTTCATTGAAGATAATGTCATCGGTCGTGCGCACGGTATAAAGCACGGTAACTTTGGTGTCCAAATTCCGTTGAGTTGCTTCGCGGACAAATCCACGGAACGGAGTTACCCCTGAGCCGCCCGCGATACAAATCAAATGACGTCCCGGCGGATCAAAAACAGGCAGAAATTTGCCAACTGGCTCGATCACACCCATCACATCCCCTTTCTCGGCCCAGTCGACAATACTGGTCCCCATCTTGCCATCACGTTTTACCGTTACCTCAAAGCTCCCACGATCCAACGCACAGGAACTCAGTGAATAAGCACGCTTATATCTGGGATGGTGCGGCCACCATAAGGTAATAAACTGGCCAGTCTTGAAGTCCAAATCGTAGCCTTCAGGCCACTTGAATTTCAGTGTCTTCGTATCAGGCAACTCCATGGTCGCCTGCTCTATTTCCATTTCAACTTTAAGCTTTGCCATTTTATGTGCACTACCTTGAAAAAGCCCTATCTCACTTTGTATGCCGCACCCTCTGTTGTACTGCGCACATATATGATACCGTCCGCCAACACCGGGGTGCTCCAACATTTACCGGTCACGGCTGATGTCTCAGCTAATTTCCGGTATTCATTCGGAGTTCCTGCAACCAGAATTAGTTTACCGTAATCGGTAAGCGCGAGAATATTGTTCCCCACACGAATAACATTGCCCGCGCCAAAGCCTTCCTGCTCCCACTTGATTTCTCCGGTGGTGATATCCACGCATTTAAGCGGCCCATCGCCATATTTCTTAAAACTAAACATGCCGTACAAGTAGCCGTCCTTGAGCACCGGCGTGCTCCAGTGATTCGCCACATGCTTATGACCAGGGATACGCCAAATCTCGTCCGTGCCCCATTGACCACCCTTGAGGGTCACCTTGTACGCGCCACCGCCTACACCGTAACCGGCCGAGCAGAACACCACGTCTCCATCTACAATCGGCGAGGCCGCGGTGGAGACCGCGAACTTAAACGGCTGCTTCCAGAGGAGTTTGCCGGAATTGATCCCAACTGAAACCAGGCCGGACACACAGAAAAAGATCACCTGCCGGACACCATGAATCTCCGCCACCACCGGTGTGGCATGTGTCACAGTTTCGGAGCCGGTTTTCCAAGCGAGTTTGCCGGTGGCTTTATTGAAAGCCAGTAATGACTGACCCTCACCGCCACCGCCCACGATTACCAGATCTCCATCCACCACCGGTGAGGCGGCATTTTTCCATTTGATTTGCTGCCCGCCAAAATCACCAAGTAAATTATGCGACCATTGCTTCCGGCCGTTTTGCAGAGAGTAACTCACCAACACAAAGTCGGCAGAAAACACATAAACCGAACCGCCATCAATCGAAGGCGTTGAACGCGGACCATCCCCTCCCTTGTTATCATTCGACCCTGCGTTACCGCCGTCATGGCCGTAGTTCGCCGCATCCAACGCTGCAGACCAAACTAACCGGCCCGAATCCGCTTTTAACACAGCAACAGTTTCTTTGCCTTGCACCGTGTACTGCGTCGCAGCAAAACCACCGGCAACAGCGAAGGAGCTAAACCCATTCGGAGTCGCGGCCTTCCAAGCGGCCTTCAAACCATCCGCACCCCATGGAACTAAGGATTCCTTGGAAGCTCCGGTGTGATGCGGCCCTCGGTATTGCGGCCATTCATCGGCCGGCACGGAAACCGCCATGCTGGCGGCGAGCAACAGAGAATACGTTTTCATGAGAATTGTAGCGGGAGTCTCGATAAACCAACCGAACGCTTCAAGCCTGATTTTGCACTGGCTCAGGATTTTGCAATGCCGCTGCGTCCAACACGTTGTCCGGCGTTGACACCTCGGCCAGAGGCTCGGCCCTCGCCACAGTCAGGCGCTGAATCAATTCGGCGGCCAATACATCGTAGGCGGCAGTGCCTAATCCATCCGGATCATATACCAAAGACGGCTGACCATGACTCGGGGCCTCAGCTAATCGCGTCGCCCGTGGAATGGTGGTTTCGAAAATGATTTCCGCAAAATGCTCGCGCACCTCGTCGAGCACCTGTTGGGACAGGCGTGTGCGCCCATCGTACATGGTCATCACGATGCCCATGATATGCAGGCCTGAATTATCACCGGAGTTTCGCACTTGATCGATTAGCCGTTGCACCATGGAGATACCTTCTAGCGCGTAATATTCGCACTGAATCGGCACAACCAGGGAATCCGACGCCACAAACGCATTCAACGTCAGCGACCCCAGCGACGGCGGACAATCGATCAAAATAATGTCATACACATTGGCCATTCGCACTGAATGCAGCGCTCCCTGCAGACGGTGCAGGCAATCCTCCATGCGCGGCAGATCAATCTCCGCACCGCACAAGTTTACTTCACCGGGGATAATTGAAAGATTCTCATAAACCGTGCGGACGATTTGATCGCTCAACAGCGCATCGCCAACCAGCGCCTCGTACACACTGCCACCTTCTCGTTTTTCAACCCCCAAGCCACTCGTAGCGTTGGCTTGCGGATCCAAATCCACCAACAACACACGTTTACCTTGGCTTGCCAAACTGGCAGCCAGATTGATGGAGGTCGTAGTTTTGCCAACCCCTCCTTTTTGATTGGCGACAGCAATCACACAGGTAGGCATGCCGTGAGATTAAATCGCCGCCCGCGCCCTCCGAGCAAAACTTATCCCCACAAAACGGCCTTTGGCACGTTCCTTGCAGTGATAAACAGTAACATGAAGCTTGACTCACAAATTTCAGGAAAACACGAAGGAACAGCCGATTCCGAGCGTGATTCCCACGCAAACA
>DPAW01000173.1 GCA_003517285.1 Verrucomicrobiales bacterium | reverse complement strand
TTGGCGCCGGCGGTGAATATGGATACCGGCTTCGGTAATCTCATTGATGACTCCATTCGCCGCCGTGCATTGGAGCTGACGCAGGCGGAGACCGACGATTTTGTGGCCGGCGCATTTGTGGGGGATCAACCGGGAGCGGCGTTCAATGATGGCGAATACCTTCGCCAAATGGAGATGATCCAACACCACGGCGGCACGCCGGTGATCTTTCAATCATTTGGCCTCACTGGCCAATCTGATGAGGCTATTGTGGCCAGCTACGCGAAGCTCGCGAGTCACGCGGATGCCTTGGTTGGTTTTGAGTTGAGCGATGTCTTTGCGCCGTTCGGGAAAATCTACTCGATGGACGTCTATCGCGGACTGCTTGGAATTGACCAGTTGATCGGCTCGAAACATTCCTCGCTCAATCGTGAGTTGGAATGGCAGCGACTGTTGCTGCGCGACGAGTTGCGGCCTGAGTTTCACGTGTTCACCGGCAACGATCTGGCCATTGATATGGTCATGTACGGCAGCGATTACCTGCTCGGGCTGAGTACGTTTGCGCCCGATGTGTTTGCCCGGCGCGATGCCGCTTGGGTTGTGGGAGATCCGGCGTTTTATGAGCTGAACGACTGGTTGCAGTACCTCGGCTTTCTCACCTTTCGCCCGCCAGTGCCGGCCTACAAACATTCGGCGGCGATGTTTCTCAAGTTGCGTGGTCAAATCGAGTGCGACCATACGCACCCGCAATCGCCCAAACGTCCGGAAAGCGACCGCGACATTCTCCGGCACATCGTGGAACAAATGCCCACGGCATGAGTGCGCCGTTCAAGCTAACGCGAATTCCTTCGTTGAAGACGGTGGACGCGTTTCGCGCGCACGTGGCTTCGTTAGGTATCGAGATTCCTTGTGAGGATGAAATCGCAGGAAGTGATTCGCCTATTGGCCAACCATTGACGGCGCTCACAGTAAACGGCAAAACCCTCGGAAACCGGATTGCACTGCATCCGATGGAGGGCTGGGATGGCACGACAGATGGCGGCGTGACCGATCCGATGCGGCGACGTTGGCGGCGCTTCGGTGAGAGCGGCGCGAAATTAATTTGCGGCGCGGAAGCCATGGCCGTGCGGCCGGATGGACGCGCCAATCCGAATCAGTTGATCATCAACGAAGCCAATCAGGCCGGATTGGTGGAGCTGCGTGACCTCCTGCTGACCGCCCATCGCGACAAGTACGGCACCACCGACGACTTGGTACTGGGCTTTCAGTTGACGCATTCCGGCCGCTTCTGCCGTCCGAACGGAAAGTTTACCTACGAACCGCGCATTGCGTATCGGCATCCGATTTTGGATGACAAATTCAAGGTGCAGGGCGACGGGGATGTGTGGACGGATGGCGAGGTGGAGGAACTGATTGCCGATTATGTGCGAGCCGCTCGCATTGCTCGTGAGGTGGGGGCGGACTTTGTGGATCTCAAGCATTGCCACGGCTATTTGCTGCACGAATTTCTGGGTGCCTACACGCGGGAAGGGAAGTTTGGCGGCAGCTTTGAAAATCGCACGCGCATCCTGCGCGAGATCGTGGCGGGGATTCGGGCAGAGTGCAACGACATCGATCTCGCCGTGCGCCTGAGTACATTTGACATGGTGCCGCATCGGCCGGATCTCGAGCGCTCGACACCGGGCAAACTTGGCCCGGGCATTCCTGAAGAACACGCCACGCCATATCCGTATCAGTTTGGCGTGAACCCAGATGACCCCACGCAAATTGATCTGCGGGAGACGACTGCGTTTGTGGCTTTATGCGGTGAATTGGGCATCAAACTGCTCAACACCACCGCTGGTTCACCTTATTACACACCGCATCTCCAACGGCCGGCCGCGTATCCGCCGAGCGACGGCTATCAGCCGGCGTACGATCCGTTGATTGATTTGGCGCGGCAGATCGAGGTCGTGCGGCAGTTGAAGGCGGACCTGCCCGAAGGCATGGCGATCATCGCGTCCGGACTCAGTTATCTTCAGGAATATCTGCCGCATGTGTGCCAAGCTTTGCTGCGTGACAACTGGACAGATTGTGTCGGTCTGGGTCGGGTGGTCCTGAGCTATCCGGATATTCTGGCTGCAGCAATGGCGCAGGGCGGGTTGGAGAAACGGCTGATCTGCCGGACGTTTAGCGACTGCACCACTGCCCCGCGAAAGGGCCTGCCGAGCGGTTGTTTTCCGCTGGACGATTTCTATGCACAAAGCGAAACGGCTACGGAATTGAAGGCCAAAAAAAAGGCGGGCTGAGCCCGCCTTAAAACGTTTGGCTTACCACCAAGTAAAATTTGGGTCGGGCGCTTCCATGTTTCCGTGAGGCGGCGGAGCGATCCAATCGAGCATTTGTTTGGTGGGCGGGAAGACAAATTCTTCTACGTGCATATCACCATAGAGCATAATGTGACGGCCTTCGCCTTTGCGGCCGTGCCAAGTGTCCTCCTTGTCGTACGGCCAATTCCAGTCGCCTTGAATAATCTTGTTATCCGTGCGGGTCATTTCTGATTCATGCATGGATGTGGCTTCGTAGCTTCCGTCCTTTTCGCTTTTTTCTCCCAACACCCGTTGTACTCGAAACATGTCATCGGCCACTTGCGGCTGGTAGCTATTGCCGAACTGTTCCCAACAGCTGTCTACATTGTACGCGCCGCCTCCAATGTCACTGGGATCGCGAAACACTTCAGGGCTGCCCACATGGTCGTTTAACGGGCGTTCGGACTCTGGGATTGTGGCGCCATAGAGTTGTGCGACCTCAGGACGCAGCGGGCCTTTTGCACCGATGGCAGTCCCGGTCTTGCCGCCGACGCCGGCGGGGCCATTCACAACGGGGAACCATCCATCGTTGTCGGCCAGATAACTCGTGTAGCCTGCCCCAATTTGCTTTTGGTTGCTGGCGCTTTTGGCTTTGCGGGCTTTCTTTTTGGCATTTACCAATACAGGCAAAAGTAGGCCGGCCAGAATGCCGATGATGGCGATGACGACGAGTAGTTCGATTAGGGTGAAACCAGTTTGGCGTGTGTTTTGGTGAATCATGGATTCAGCACTCCTTCACATTACGTTAGTCCAAAATGTCCCCATGGTAAAGCATACGATGCCTTTGAGGCGGTCGTTACGGTTTTTTGCGGTTTGACACCCCCGAAATGCGCGCCTATAAGTCCGCTTCCAACCCAACAAAAAAACATTATGGCTATCGAAGTTGGCTCTAAAGCCCCCAATTTTACCCTCAAATCCAGCAACGGCCCCGGCGAGAAAGATGATTTTGGTCTCTCGGATGTGACGTTGAGTTCCAATTACGGCGAGAAAAACACAGTGGTGCTTTTCGTGCCGCTGGCTTTCACCGGTGTGTGCACCGGCGAGTTGTGTGACATCACTGCCGGTTTGGGTAGCTACACTGATCTGAATGCGGACGTGATCGCGATCAGCGTGGATAGCCCCTTTGCTCAGGGCCAGTGGGCGGAGAAGGAAAATATTGGCATCACTTTGGCTAGTGATTTGAACAAGCAAACGGCTAAGGATTACGGCGTGTTGCTTGATGACCTCATCGGCTTGGGCAGTGTGAGCGCGCGCGCGGCTTTTGTGATCGACAAGGAAGGCACCGTGCAATACGCCGAGCAAACGGCGACGCCGCGGGAATTGCCTAATTTCGAGGCAGTGAAGGAAACGCTCGCCAAGCTGAATTAGGCTGGAACGCCAGATTTTGGCAAAAACTTTGCAGAGGCCTTCGGGCCTCTTTTTTTGTCATCTTGAAAAACGGCCGTCATTGCGGTAGCTTGAATGGTAAGGATGGTGATGCGTGGTGGATTTATGTTGCTGTGCTTGGCGGGATTGGCGTGGTGCGCCGAGGATGGCGGCGTTGAGCGCCGGCCAGATGGCCTGTGGTATCTGCCCAATCAAAATGTGCCTTACACCGGCAAGGCCGAGCGAAAGCATTTCGATGGCACCCGCATTTCTTTGATTCATTATCGTGAAGGCAAACAGGATGGGCTGACACAATTTTGGTATCCCAACGGCAAGTCCCGTTCAGCCTTTCAATACCATGAAGGCCAGCTTGATGGAAACGCCACCTACTTTTACCGCAATGGCAATCGCCAGAACCTCACCACATACCGACTGGGAGTGAAGCACGGGCCAGTAATCGACTGGTGGCCGGAAGGAGAG
>DPAW01000132.1 GCA_003517285.1 Verrucomicrobiales bacterium | reverse complement strand
AACGGCTGTCCTCGCCTCACTGGGTATGGCCTACGGACCGCTACTGGGCGGGGCCATCGGCACGCTTGGCACATTTGCCGCCGGCACGACTGGCTTTCTCCTGTGCCGCGTGCTCAACGAACGCGCCGCGCAGTTTTTGGTTGGGGAACAGGGCATGGAACTCGGCCAACGTTTTTTTGCCAACCAAGGCGGCTGGGTGATCGCCCTCTCGCGCTGGAGCATTCTCCTTCCGGAACTGCTCAGCTGCTACGCCGGCCTAATGCGCATGCCGGCCCGCCAATACTTTGCCGCGCTGCTATGCGGCTGCGCGCCCATGAGTTTTACCTACGCCTGGTTGGGCTCCACGGATGCCGCACAGGAAAACAAGCTCCTCGCGCTCGTCCTGAGCGCCGCGGTGCCTGTGATTCTCTGGGGTGCCTGGAGTTGGTGGCAAAAAAAAACTAGTTAATCCTATCAGGCCAACCTCCACAACTTGGACAACTCTGACCCGGCTTAAAGACATAAATACTGCCACAGTAAGGGCATTTGGACGGTCGGTCGGGATCATATCCCAAACCCAACTCAGGTTTTTTTGCACGAAGACTGAGAGTAACAGAAGTTATCCAATTAGATAAATGCTCCAAACTTACACCTTTTATTCCGGGTAAAGTTGTAATGCCTTCATGCGTATATATTTTCACTGATTTACTCTCGTAATCAGATTGATCATCATAGCTCAAACCTGCTGCATGGCATATCCCAATGAGATCACGGCCATGGATATCAAAGAACACCTTCTCTTCTAATCTGGAAGCATTCCTTCGCCAGCGTTTTTTTGTTAATCTTAAGTGGTCGGCCTTGATCATAAACTCCCAGACGGGGTTTCTATCTTTATGCCAATATAACCAAGAATCCCTAATACGTTTCCTATGGTACCCAAATAACAAGAGGAATAAAGAGGGTGGGAAAATAACATGGATAAAAATCCATACCCAAATTGGCCAGTGAACTTCATTTTCTTCCACTTCTCTGGAGCACAAAAACCCATCGGGAATCTCATCTATTTTCCATCCTTTTTGCAATAAGGCAGCTTCGCTGTCTTTCTCGATGAAATCCCTTTGTAGGGCCATTAATGGACGGCCGCCATACCAGGTTACCAAATGTTCCTTAATATAGGTTTTGGTCTTATCTCCGGTTCTTCCCAGCATTTCCACCAACACCAGCTTTTGTTGATGCGTACTCTCTAATAGGTCAAAAATTAAATTTTCTGCCGCTTCCTTTGAATGAGGGATATGTTTTGATTCAACCAATACCGACTCCCCGGCACCATACACTCTGAGGATTAATTGGTGTTTGTGGTAATGAAAACGGATACCTTTTAAGGACCACTTCACCATTGCAATCAGACCGTCTCCTCCAATCTCATCACCCAATTTTACTGCTAGGATTATCGCTAAAACGAGTGCACACGGGAGAAATAAGAGAAATAAAAGGAATAAAAAGGGTAATTCAATCAATGAGACCCATCGGAAAAAAGCAACCCTCTCATGCTCCAAAACCATGTGAGTAGCATCTTGTATATTAGCCCCGACCAAGTCTTGGATTTCCATCTGCTGGGTTTTATTTCCACTTGAAGGCGAAACCCGAGATTTCAACTCTGGCTCAAAATCCTCTGGATTCATCCTCTTAATTAGTTCCGCAAGAGGAATCCAACCATCGGCTGTGTTGGAAGCTACTATTCCTAGGTCAGAAGGTCTCAACACTCCTTGCTCCAGAAAGTCTTTGACCTGTCTCGGAGTAAAGGGGCCTGTGGGCTTATCTTCTCTTGCTATATAAATTTGAGTTAGATCCCTCATTTCAGCCGTATCGACATATTTACCCAACTTAAATTCGTCAGTGTATTGCCGATTTTTTTTGCCATTCTTAGCAACATCGGAGCGTTGCTTTATCTTATTAGTGACCCATTCCTTTAAAAGATAAAACCCGGCAACCAGAGCAATTGGTAAAGTTGACCAAATTAAAATCCACTTAGCTGCAGGGTAATCCTCGAACATTCTATTTTGGCTTTGAAGTACGAATATATATTTTAAAAAAGCGCTAAGCTCCAGCGCGACTAAGCCGATCGGCGATCGCATTCCACTCTGGTTTTTCGGGCACGGCCTCCACACATATTAGTTCGGCACCTTCTGCATCACAGCGATGCAATTCACCATAAAGAGTTCGCGCATAAGCTTCAGGCTCTTTTGGCAATACACTCACGCGACCGAAACGTGTACCGGGCACTACGATCGAGTGCGCCAGCACGCATACACGATCGTGCGGCGTGCGGGAATAGGCGATTTGTTGTTCCAAATCCGCCTCGTCCGCCCAGTTCATCACAAGCAGGCGCGCGTTGGGCGCGTAGTGGCGCTTGAGTTGACCGGGGCTTTTCAGCACACCCTCGTCGTGGCCGTCCGTCACGGTGTGCTCGGGCAGCACGGCGGCAATCGCGGCCGCCGACACCATGCCCGGCCGCAGTATGCGAATGATTTCGCCGGTCAGATCGATTACCGTGGATTCGATGCCTACCTGTGCCGCGCCGCCATCGATCACCAGCGGAATGCGTCCGGCCAATTGCGTTTGCACATGGGCCGCCGTCGTGGGCGAGATGTGGTTGGATAAATTGGCGCTGGGCGCCGCGAGCGGAAAGCGGCAGGTGCGAATCAGTTCCTGCATAAACGGATGCCGCGGCATCCGCACGCCCACCGTGGCGCCGCCGGCTGTAACGATCTCTGGAATCTCGTCGGCCTTGGGCAATACCAGCGTCAGCGGCCCCGGCCAAAACGCCGCGGCCAGTGCCTGCGCGGTGGCCGGCCATTCGGTGACGCAATCGCGCGCCATAAATTCATCGGCCACATGGACGATCACGGGATTTGCCGCCGGCCGTTGTTTGGCGGCAAAGATCGCCTCCACGGCCGGCGCATCCAGCGCATTGGCCGCGAGGCCGTACACAGTTTCCGTCGGCACCGCGACCACGCCGCCTCTCCGCAACACAGCTGCCGCGCGGGCCAAGGCCTCGGCCTGAGCATCGGACGTCTCGGTAGATTCTACCTGCAGCAACTCCGTTTCCACAGCACGCGCAATGTAGTGGAAGAAGAGGATAGTGAGTAGTGAATTGTGAGTTTAACAAACCGCTTCCCAAAATACCTTGAACGGCGCCACAAGAACCTTAACCCTCTCGGCATGTTGAATTCTTTGACCGAATCGCTCCGTGCCGGTGCGGATTTGACGGCCGAGCAGGTGACCGACTCCGTTGCCCACATGACCGCCGAAGCCATTCCGCCCGAGGCCAAGGCGGATTTCCTCACCGCGCTCGCGGAGAAAGGCGAGACCGCCGAGGAGTTGGCTGCGTTCGCAAGCGAACTGCGCGCGCGCGCTACGGCTGTGCCGTTGGACGACACCACTCGCGCCGGCACCATCCTTGACGTCTGCGGAACTGGCGGCGATGGATTGAATACGTTCAACATCTCCACCACCGTGGCCATCCTCTGCGCCGCGGCAGGCGTCACCGTGGCTAAGCATGGCAACCGCGCCATCACCAGCAAGAGCGGTAGCGCCGATGTGCTCGCCGCGCTCGGCATCCCCACCGACCTTTCACCGGCTGATGCCGCCACCTCCATAGCCGAGCATGGCTTCGCCTTCCTGTTCGCGCCGCTGTATCATCCGGCGTTCAAGCACATCGCTCCCGCGCGCAAACTCTGCGCCGAGCGCGGTCAACGCACTCTATTTAATTTCTTAGGCCCGTTGCTCAACCCCGCCAAGCCATCTGCCCAACTCATTGGTGTCCCGCGTGCTGAGCTCACCGAACCGATGGCCAAGGTGCTGCAAAGCCTCGGCATCGCGCGCGGCATGGTGGTGAGCGGCTGCGCCGGAGTCGGTGGCATGGATGAACTCTCCACGCTCGGCGACAACACCATCGCGGAATTTTACCAAGACCGCGGCTTCGCCACCGCCACTCTCAGCCCCGCCGATCTGCCATTGGGCCCGGCCACACTGGACGACCTTGCCGGCGGCGATGCCGAAACTAACGCTGACATCATCCGCTCCATTCTCGCTGGTGATACGCAGGGCCCCAAACGCGAGGCCGTACTACTCAACACCGGTGCCGCCCTCTTTGTAGCTAACGTCACCGATTCCATCAGTGCCGGCATGGATCTTGCCGCCACTGTCATCGACGACGGCCGCGCCACCGCCAAACTCACCGCGCTAGGCAACTAAGATGGACCGCGAACCGCCCATCCTACAACCGCCCGTTGCCTCCGTGGCACAGCCGCGCAAAGGTTGGTGGAAATTCTTACCGATATTGGCTCTGACCGCCTTCGTTAGCGTCATTGTATTTATAGCGCGTTACGAACCAGTAGCCAACAAGCAGTACTATCCCAAGTGTGGCTTCAAACAAATCACTGGCTTTGATTGCCCCGGCTGCGGCGGCCTGCGTGCCACACATGCGCTCACCCGCTGCCGGATAGCCGAAGCGTTTCGGTTTCATCCCGCCTTGGTTTTGAGCCTGCCCATTGTCGCGTACATTGCAGGTCTTTGGATTCGCGAATGGCGGCGGACCGGCAACATGCCCGTGCCACTAGCCCAACCCGAATGCAACCGACCTCTCAAGTGGATTGCCGTTCTATTTGTTTCACTCGGTCTATTGCGTAATATCCCAGTGCCCCCCTTTTCCTGGATTGCCATTCCGCCTCCCCCAACGTCGACTGAGGACGTGGAAAAGCCTCGCAAATAGTATACGATCGTGCTAGCTCCTCCTTCGTCAGGCCTCCCAACGCCTATAACCTAGAGTGTTAACCTATGTACTACATCGTTGGATCTGATAATCAATCGCACGGTCCTGTGGACGAACCCACCCTCAAGGAATGGATTGCCCAAGGACGAGCCATCGCTCAAACCCAAGCCCGTAAAGAGGAGGACTCCGAATGGAAGGCGCTTTCGTTATTCCCAGAATTCGCAACCGCATTGGAAAACGCGCCGCCTCCTCCTGATTCTGGCGGAGACGCCACCGGTGGGTTGATCCCCTACAAAAACAAGCACGCTTTAGTTGGTTACTACATGAGCATCGGTGGCCTGCTGCTTATGTGCATCCCCGTGCTCGGACTGGGGTATGGAATTGCCGTAATGTATTGTGGCATCAAGGGTCGCAAAAACGCTCAGGAAAATCCGGCAGTAAAAGGTAGCGTGCACGCGTGGATCGCTATCATTGGCGGCGCGGTGGAAACTCTGGTGGCTGTCGGCACGACCGTCACATTTATTGGCGCAGTGCTCGCCGATAAATAATGCCCCAAACTTACGAGATCATTGGGGGCGATCATCGCCCACATGGGCCAGTGACGGGGGAGGAGTTGTGCCAATGGATTCGTGAAGGGCGGGCCAGTAGCCAAACCATGGTGCGCATCAGCGGGCAGGAAACTTGGCAGCCCATGGGAGCGTTCCCGGAATTCCTCGGCCCATTGCAGGGCTTGCCGTGGGTGCCCGTCAATCAACCGCCACCCAAGACTCATCCGCTGGCCGTCACCAGTTTGGTCTTGGGCATTGTGGCGCTCCTATTCTTTCCGGCAGGCGTTCTATTTGGCGTGCCGGCCGCGTACTGCGGACACCGGGCGCATTCGCAAATTGCCCAGTCCGGTGGCGAATTGGGCGGCACCGGACTAGCCACTGCCGGGTTGGTTTTAGGCTATATCGGCACCCTCATTGGGGCAGTTATGTTGATTCTCTTTGTGATGTTATGCCTGGCGCTTATTCAGTAACCTGTTCCTACGCATGAGCAAAACGCCGCCAGAAGACGAGCCAACGGATTCCCCGAAGAATCCGGATGATTCGTCAAAACCGGAATCGGATCAGCCACCATCTCCCGATCTCCCGCCTATCCCGGAAGCTGTGCGCGAGGCGTCCTTGAAAAAAAAGGACACCCCGGCTCCTGATGATGAACAGGCGGCCTCTCCCGTGGTGGAAGCGGAAGTCATCACCGAGTCCACAGATCCGCCGGCCGCAAGCTACACAATTATCGGTGGCGACGGTGACGAGTACGGCCCAGTTTCCATTGAGGATGTGGCCCGCTGGATTCGCACCGACCGCGCCAATGAACGCACGCTCGTGCGCTCTGATGAAGCCTCCCAATGGCAACCCCTTGGGCAAGTGCCGGAACTGGCACTCTTGCTGACCGGCGCGCTACCGCCCAAGCCGGGCAAAGTAAAAGCCATTGCGATCATGACTCTCGCGGGCGGTGTCTGGTCCGTCATGGTGGCACTGGGGTTGGGTTGGGGCGTGGCAGCCTCCATGTGCCTAGCCTGCTGCCTGATCCCAAGTACGGTGTACTCGTTTGTTTCGGGAATCATGATGATTGTGCAAGGGGTTTTGTTACTTGGAAACCATCCCCGGCGCCATCTGCAGCGCACGCGCTGGACGGCTAGCCTGCAAATTGGCTGCCTGTTGGCGGCCGATATCCCCAATGTGATCCTCGGCATCCTGAACCATATGTTCCTAGGCGATGACGCCGTAAAAACTTATCAGAACCAGGACAAACCCAAATCCAAATGAGTCAATATATTATCATCGGTGGGGACGGTCGAGAGTACGGCCCCAAAGACGATACGGAAGTCCGTGAATGGATCGAACAGGGCCGACTGAATGCGCTCTCGCAAATCAAGGAAGTCGGCGAACACGAATGGGTCTCCCTCGGCAGTCGACCGGAGTTTGCGGTCCAGCAAAACAACGAACCTTCCACCCCGCCTTTGCCAGCGGGTCCCAGTGCCCCGCCGACTTATCAGATCCCAAATTATCTAGCACAATCCATTTTAGTGACATTGTGCTGC
>DPAW01000216.1 GCA_003517285.1 Verrucomicrobiales bacterium | reverse complement strand
TCCCCGGGTTACACCCAAGTTTACGCGTTGGGATTCATCCGGACATTGAGCAGTGGTTATTGGCATCGGAAGTGGACCTTGGCATTACCGTCTTGGATTCCAAACCTCCCACTGAAATCAAAACGGAAAAACTGCTCGATTTGAAGATGGTCTTGCAAGTGCCGACTAAAATGAAAATTAAAGCCGTGGATGATATCCTTGGTCAGGACCGTATTGCGCAGACGCTCATCAGCTTGCCTCAGAATGAGGGGATTTGCCGGGCATTTCAAAAAGAATTAAGCCGGCGTAAAATTACCTGGCCGATTGGGATCGAGCTCAATTCGATTGATTTGATTGAAACCTACGTGGCCAATGGCTTTGGGATAGGTCTCAGCCTAGAATTACCAGGCCAAAAATCCCTCAAAGGTGTGCGCATACTCCCTCTAGATGATTTTTCTCCTGTCACGATCGGAGCTCTTTGGAGAGGTCAGCCTAGCTCACTTTCCCAGACTATTGTCAGGCTACTTAAGACTCGGGCTGGAAAAATAAGCTAACCCATTTTTGGAAAAATCCAGATTAGTTGCCTCAATACGTAATCTCCATTTTTGGCACAATTAGATTAACCACTATTAAAAATGACTGAGGCTATGAAACCAAAAATTGCTTTTCTCGGGACTGGTCTGATGGGTGCGCCTATGTGCCGTTGCCTACTCAAAGCGGGGTTCGAATTATCTGTTTGGAACCGATCGATTGTTAAGGCGGAAGCATTACAAGCTGATGGGGCGACCTTAGCGGAAACTCCCATTGCTGCAGTGAAGGGTGTAGAAGTTGTCATCACCATGCTGTCTGATGGCCCGGCGGTATCTGATTTGATATTCGACCAAGGCGTGGCCGAGGCCATTGCCGAAGGAGCGACGCGGATTGACATGAGCTCGATCGGCGCGGACGAGGCAATGGAACATGCTGAGCGGCACTTGGCCCGCGGCGTGGCGTATCTGGATGCGCCGGTGAGTGGTGGCACTAAGGGCGCTACGGCCGGTGAGCTGGCTATCATGGCCGGCGGCGCGGCGGAGACATTTGCTGCGATGGAACCAGTTTTTGCCGCGATGGGTCGCGCAACACACGTCGGACCGAACGGTTGCGGGCAGCTCTCTAAGCTGGCGAATCAGGTAATTGTGGCCATTACGATTGGCGCGGTGAGTGAGGCGCTTATTTTGGCCGGTGGCGGAGGGGCCGAACGGGCTCAGGTGCGCGAGGCTTTGCAGGGCGGGTTTGCCTCCAGCCGCATTCTTAGTGAGCACGGGCAACGCATGGTGCAGCGCCAGTTTGAGCCGGGCGGTCCGGCGAAGTTTCAGGTGAAGGATCTTAAAAACGCTCTAGCAGCGGCAGAACGGCTGGGGTTGGATCTACCCATCACGCGGCTTACCAACGAGCTGTTTACCGCGATGGTGGTGAGCGGCAAGGGCGAAATGGATCACAGCGGCCTGCTCACGCATCTGGAGGCGATCAACGGCATTGAAGAACAGGAGAACGTATGAAAGTTATCATCACCGGTGGCGGCGGTTTCCTGGGATCGGAACTGGCCGAGGCGCTGTTGGCGCGTGGGGAATTGACCGGAGCATCCGGCAAGACGGAACCGATCGAGGAACTGGTGCTGTTGGACGCACGCTTTGGCGTAAGCCCAACTGTTGCCCCCGCGCGGCGGATGGAAGGTGATATAACTGAGCAAGCGGTGATTGAAGAGGCTATCGGAGGCGCTGCAAGTTTTTCCATTTTCCATCTCGCCTCCATGGTCAGCGGTGAATGCGAGGAGCGGTACGATGATGCGCTGCGGGTGAATCTTGATGGAGGCCGGCATATTTTCGAGGCGGCCCGCGCCGCAGCCGGTCGGCCGCGTGTGGTGTTTGCCAGCAGCGTGGCGAGCTTTGGCGGCGAGGGCATGCCCACGCCGGTGGGTGATCTCACTAAACACACCCCACGCACCACTTACGGCATGACCAAGGCGATCTGCGAGCTGCTACTCAATGATCATGTGCGCAAGGGGCATTTTGATGGACGCGCCGTGCGGCTGCCGACGGTGATTATCCGGCCTGGCCAGCCCAACGCAGCGGCGTCCGGCTGGGCGAGTGGCATGTTTCGCGAACCGCTCAAAGGCGAATCCTGCGCGTTGCCGGTGCATCGTCATCAACCGCATCCGATGACCGGATTTCGCACCGTGGTGGAGAGCTTCATTGCGCTACACGAAATCCCGTCTGAAAAACTGGGCGAAGACCGTGGCTACTGTCTGCCCGCGCATCAGGTCACACCGGAGCTGGCCGAGACTGTGTTGACTGAGGTATCAGCTCAACGGGGCTTAACGCTCGGGCCGATTGAGGATGCCTTCGACCCACGTATCCAAGCCATCGTTGACACGTGGCCGACCGCAGTTGATGGCACCCGCGCTGTCAACCTTGGCCTGCCCAAACCGCCGCCTCTACAAGATATCGTCGGGCAATATTTGGAGACGTTTGGCAAAGATTAAAACCGTTGCCGCTAGACTGGCTTTCCCGCATCCTGTCGACACCAATTCCCATGCGACATAAACCGATCAAATCGAAACTTTTTTCCGAAAACCGCAAGCGCCTGACAGCGCAGATGGCGCCGAAGGCGTTGGCGGTGGTGAATGCCAATGATGTGCTGCCGACCAATGCCGATGGCACGCTGCCGATGCAGCCGAATGCCGATCTGTTTTTCCTGAGCGGCATTGAGCAGGAGGAAAGCATTCTGGTGCTCTTTCCGGATGCGGCGGATGAGAAGCAGCGCGAAATTTTGTTTGTGCGCGAGCCGAATGAGCACCTGCAGATCTGGGAGGGCTACAAACACAGCAAGCCGGATGCGCGAAAGATTTCGGGCATCAAGAATGTGCAATGGCTATCGGAGTTCCCAGTGGTTTTCCGCTCGCTGATGTGCGAGGCGGAGAGCGCGTACCTGAACAGCAACGAGTACAAGCGCGCGCACGTGGAGGTGGAGACGCGCGATGTTCGGTTCATCAAGCAGTGCCAGGCTGATTTTCCGCTGCACACCTATCGGCGGTTGGCTCCGTTGCTGCATGAGCTCCGTGTGGTGAAAACGGATTTAGAGATCGAGCTGCTGAAGGAGGCGGTGGACATCACGGCCAAAGGCTTTCGACGCACGCTGCGCTTTGTGAAGCCGGGCGTGGCGGAATACGAGGTGGAGGCCGAGTTGGCACGGGAATTTATCAAACGCCGCGGCAAGTTTGCCTACACGCCGATTGTGGCCGCAGGCAAAAACAACTGCGTGCTGCATTATCTGCAAAATGATCAGGTCTGCAAAAAAGGTCAGTTGTTGCTCATGGATGTGGCCTCGAGCTATGCCAATTACAATGCAGATCTAACTCGTACGATTCCTGTAAGCGGCAAATTCACTCGCAGGCAAAAGAAAGTGTATAACGCGGTACTCAATGTATTACGCGCGAGCATCGCCGGTGCAGTTGTTGGTAAACTCCACAAGGATTGGCAAAAGGAAGCGCAGGCACATACAACTGAAGAATTACTAAAGCTCGGACTACTTAAGCCGGCGCAGGTGAAGAAACAGGATCCGGATAACCCGGCTTGCCGAAAATATTTCATGCACGGCCTCGGCCATCCGTTGGGGCTGGATGTGCATGATGTGGGTGACCTAAACGTACCGTTCCAGCCGGGCACTGTACTCACCGTGGAGCCGGGCATTTATCTGCCGGACGAAGGCTTTGGCGTGCGCCTGGAAGACGACATCGTCGTCACCGAGGACGGTCCCGTGAATCTCATGGCCAAGGTTCCGATCGAGGCTGACGAGATCGAATCCATTATGAACCGATGAAAAAACTACTCTTCATTTTACTGACTGGTCTTTGTGCCGGAACCAATGCGGCCGATAACTTTGCCAAGGACAAACTCGTGGCTTGGTGCGTTGTGCCTTTTGACGCCAAGCAACGCGGGCCGGCCGAGCGGGCGGCTATGCTCAAAAAATTAGGCCTCAAACGAGTGGCCTACGACTGGCGCACGCAGCACGTTAAAGAGTTTGAAGAGGAAATTCTACAGTACAAAAAACACGGTCTGGAATTTTTTGCCTTTTGGAAAGGGCATGAGGAGGCATTCCGATTGTTCGAAAAACATAAAATCCATCCGCAGATTTGGCGTACCCTACGTAGCCCTCAAGCCGATAGCCAGGAGGCCCGGGTGGCGGCTGCGGCGCAAACAATGTTGCCCTTGGTTCAGCGGACCAAGGAACTGGGCTGCAAACTCGGGCTCTACAACCATGGAGGGTGGGGTGGGGAGCCGGCCAATCTGGTGGCGGTGTGCCAATATTTGCACAAGCATCACAACGCCAAACACGTTGGCATTGTCTACAATCTACACCACGGCCACGGACAAATTACCGACTGGGAAAAGTCACTACGCCAAATGAAACCGTACCTTCTCTGCCTCAACCTAAACGGTATGAACGATGGCGCGGAGCC
>DPAW01000015.1:6670-8571 GCA_003517285.1 Verrucomicrobiales bacterium | reverse complement strand
GCCGGTGCGGCAAGTGACCTGTACCAAGGGGCATCGCGGGGTGGTACGACCTCCGCGCCACCGCCTCCGTCAGTGACTTCACCTCCCTCTGCGTCAACTGGGCCCTCATGAATTGATTATCTCAAGGGCACTTTGAAAAGACCTCAGGCAGTGGTTTATCTCGAGCAACGCACGGAATTCAGGCGAGGTCGAACTCCGCTTGAGGGGATTCAAGACTTTCGCTATAATAACAACGTCAAGACCATGGACAGTATGCGGGAGATGCGTTTGGTCTTACGGGCGGGCGCGCCGTTAAGCTTAGTTGTTAGACTCCGGGCGGAAAGGGTAGGTCCAGTTAGCAAAGGCCATAGGGTGGCGGGTTTGTATCCAGACTTTTCCTTGGCCTGCGAAGCGGCAGACGAGGCCTTCCCCAGAGAGGAACAGGCTTTTTAGTCCGCCAACCGATTCCACACTGTATTGCAAGCCGCCGGTGAAGGCGACGACGTGGCTGGTGTCGACCACGTAATTGCCATCCACGGGTATTTCGATCATGGCACCGTAGGTGTTGAACCACAGGTCGCCATGGCCGGTGCAGCGGAGGAGGAACAGGCCCTCGCCGGAAAAGAAGCCCTTGAAGCCTTGCCATTTGGAATCAACATTGACCTGCATGCCGGAGGCCACGTAGGCGGAGCTTTGGAGGAAAATCTCGTCGGCACCGGAGAGGTGTACGTGATCCATATCGCCGGGGCTGCCGGGCGCGATGCCGATTTCTGCCGATCCGCCCTGCGCAGAGAACTCGTTTATGAAAAGGCTTTCCCCGCCGAGGAACCGACTGAGGCCGCCTTTCATTTTGGTCTTCATCACCATGTTGGTGGACATGGTGGCCATGGCTGATGCCTCAACCTTGAGGGTTTGATTGGCGGGTACTTGTACTGTGAGATAACTAAAGTCCGGTTTGCATTCGATGCGAAATTCATGCTCGTGCTCACCGGTTGGGGTATAGGTATCGCTATCTTGTGAGCCGATAACGGGCGGCTTTTCCTCTGCTTCTGACAAGTTTTTCGATAGTTCGCTCAAGGGAACCCATTCGGATTTTCCCTCCACATTGCCCATGTCCGTGGGTTGTGCCTGGCCTGAATCGAGCATTTCTCGTACTTGCTCAAGCGAATAGGGGCCATAGTTCTCCCCGTTGCGGTTGATGGTGATTTGCATGGCTTTGGCTTAACGGGGTTTTAGGTTGGGGCCCAGGGAAGCACCGAAGCTTCCGGCATTGTGGCTTTGGCACCAGACAGTGCCTTGCCCATGGAATTTACAAACTAATCCTTCTCCGCCAAGAATGGAGGAGAGCCAGCTCTTGCCGGCCTTGGATACCTCGTAGTTTAGTGTCTCTTCGAAGGCGACAATGTGGCCGGTGTCTACGATATATTCTCCATTAACTTGGATGGGATAGACGGCCCCGAAAGAATTCAGGATAACGGGGCCTTGGCCTGACAGCCGAATGAGAAACATGCTTTCTCCGGAAAATAGAGCTTTCCCAAAGCCTTGCCACTGGATGTCCATATCCACTGAGGGTGATGAAGCAACGTAAGACCCACTTTGAACCATTATACCCGGCCCATTCAGATTGTATTCCATCATGTCTCCGGAGAGAGCAGTTCCGAAATAAACTTCACCGGGGCCCCCGGCCGGGGTGAAATGATTCAGGAATAGGGATTCCCCGGTTACCAGCCTCTTTATCGCTCCAAGGATAGAGCCCTGATCCTTTTTGTGGGTGGTGGTTTCCACCTGCATATGGCCGCTCATGGCAATCATGGCACCACCTTCGGCGGTGATGGATTCACCGGCTTCCAGCGAGACCTTTGCTGCAGAGTTACCAGGACGATGAGTGATGTTAATTTGCATGGTTTTACCAGAGGCGGGGG
>DPAW01000015.1:6067-6288 GCA_003517285.1 Verrucomicrobiales bacterium | reverse complement strand
ACTCGGGTGACGAAGCCTTCCCCACCGAATAAGCTGCTGAAGAGGCCTCCAGCCAGTTGGATGTTTAACTTCATTTGTGGTTCGTAAGCGACCAAGTGGGAGGTATCCACGATATACTCCCCGTGAACTTCTTTTTCGAGCAGGCCTCCATAAGCTCCGTACCAAACGGTTCCGGTTCCGGTGACTGTCAGTTTAAACAGTCCTTCGCGGGCAAACCATGA
>DPAW01000015.1:5063-5630 GCA_003517285.1 Verrucomicrobiales bacterium | reverse complement strand
CTGCACGAGTGTCACACGTCGGGTGCTCGAGGTGTTGTTGGTAAAGTGATTAACAAACAATGATTCTCCGCCGAGAAAAGCCTTGGCTAGACCCGCAAAAAATCCACCATTGAATTTGGCTTCCATATCTAGATCAGCTGACATGCTGCTCATGGCGTCACTCTCACCAATCACAGTTTCACCGGGATCCAGATCAATATTGATATAGGCGAATGCCGGGCCGCCTTCGATTTTGGATTGCATGGTTTATTCGTTTAAAAGAGCTTTGAGTTTTTCCTGAAACGCCTCGAAGTCCAAGTCAATTATCCGGTAAGGGCCTGAATCGGCTCCATTTTCAATGAGTGCGTTCAGATTGGCGATTCGCTCCTTGGTGGCTGGGTGAGTGGAAAGCATGCTCAGAGTACCATCCATATCCGGAGCCCCCGCTTCGTCGTGCTCTTTTTGAATTTTCTCAAAAAAAGCAACCATGCCGCGTGGGTCAATATTGGCCTTCATCAGATATTGAAAACCCATTGCATCCGCCTCTCGTTCATGATCGCGCGAGAATTTCATTTGCATGAGATACGG
>DPAW01000015.1:0-4665 GCA_003517285.1 Verrucomicrobiales bacterium | reverse complement strand
CCCACCATCTCTACCAGATTACGCATGGAATGTTGTAATTCGACATGAGCCATTTCATGAGCCATTACGCCAAGAACTTCCTCTGCGCTTTCGGCTTTTAGGATTAGTCCGGTGTGAATGGCCATTTTTCCACCGGGTAGGGCGAAAGCGTTCAGTGTGGGATCTTCCAAGATATGAAATTCGAAGGTGTATCGTTCACTCTCAACGGCCTCAAGAAGTGGGTCGGATAGTTTTTTGAAATCCTCCAGGATAGCTTCCTCGGTAACCAGTTTGTTGGCTGGGGCGTGAGAAGAGAAGGCGGCGTCGCCAATCTTCTGCTCCATTTCCACAGGGATCTTTTGAGCCACAGCCGCGGCCATCGGATCTTTGGCCCACCAGAGGCCGAGCGCAATCGCCACCACGATCCCGAGAAAAGTGAGCGCCGCGGCGCGGCTCATCCATTTGGTGCGGCGTACAGAACTGCGGGCTTCTGCTGTGCGTGCGTCTTTGGCGAACACGGGATGCTCCATCAGCGCGTGGTCCGTGGTGAAAAAGGTCCAGTCCGGTTGCTCCGAATGTTTCAGGAACAACATCCGGTTTGCGGATCCACCCAGTTCTATTTGCAGTCCGCTCACCGGCATCTCCACCGTGCTGGCATCGGATACAAACTTCACGCTGACTGGGCTCACCTCCAGCGTGCCCGCTGACCGACCTTCCGGTAGGGATTCATGAAATCCGCCGCCTTCGAACTGCCATTGACCCTTGCCCATGCGTGAATGAAAGCGCAAGGACGATGGGGCGAAAAGAAAAAACCCGCCTTTCCCTCAGGAAGGCGGGCGCGAAATCAGCGGACTCTAGGCCTCGCGTGCCGGTAGTTTTTTCTCCACGGCAATTTTCTTGAGCCGGGCAAAAGCCGGCAACCCGCCCTTGGTGGGCAGGTGTAATTCACCCTGAATCAACGGCCGGGCATAGGTTTCAAACTTCTCATTCGGCAACCAGCCGTCTTCGGCGATCCAATCGCGCGGGATGAAATGTTCCACGTTGGCGATGTCATCCAACGGCTGCAGGCCGGTCGTCCAGTGGTACGGTTCATCGCTTTCGCGGACGAGCTTCACCATGTAGCCACTCTGGCCCTGCACGGCGGCTTGCACGGCGGCCGTGCCACAGGTAAAGGCCTCGTCCACATCCGTTTGGCTGGCGTAATGCGCCGCGGCGCGCTGGGCATACCCAAGCTTTACCGTGCGGGTCTTGAGGTTAAGTGCCGGCTCCACAATCTCCGCCAATCGATCGGCGGCTCCTGCCAACACGGGATGCCCAAAGGCATCGAGCCTGGATTTGTCCGCGCCGATTTCGTTACCTTCGGCGTCCTTTAGACCTTCGCCCACCACCACGACGCAGCAGCCGGTGGTATCCACTACTTCCCTCACGCGGGCGAGAAACTTGGCTTCATCAAAAGCGATCTCCGGTAGCAAAATAATGTGCGGCGGATCGTTGGGTTGTTCCTTGGCGAGCGCCGTACCGGCGGCGATCCAGCCAGCGGCGCGGCCCATCACCTCGATGATACAACAGGATCCGTCGTCGGTGGCCATGCTGCTAACGTCCGCACCCACTTCCATCACGGTAGTGGCGTTATACTTGATCACGCTGCCGTAGCCCGGGGTATGGTCGGTGTGCGGGAGATCGTTGTCGATCGTTTTGGGGACGCCGATGGCGCGGATGTCGTACCCGCGCTTGGCGGCTTCCTGGTGTACCTTGTTGGTGGTGTCCTGACTATCGTTCCCGCCGGCATAGAAAAAGTAACGGATATTGTGCGCTTCGATTACTTCGAACAGGCGGTTCATATCCTTTTCCGCCTGTTCGGGGTCTTTCTTGAAATTGATCTTATAACGGCAGGTGCCCAGCGCGGCGGCCGGTGTATGTTTAAGGGCCTGCACGGACTTGTTGCTCTCCTCGTTGATGTCGATGAGGTTCTCATTGAGAATGCCGTAGACGCCATTGAGGCCGCCGTAAATTTCCTCAATGCACTCGTGCCGACCGGCTTCGTTGATGACGCCGGCGATGCTGGCGTTAATGACCGCGGTGGGGCCGCCGCTTTGGGCGACCAACAAATTACCTACAAGGGGTTCTGCCATTTTGTGTGTTCCTCTGGGTGGAAGGGCGGGAAAACTGCCAAACCCAACGCGGCCTGTCAAAAGGGAAATAGGATTGCTCCAGTCCGGGTTCGCTGATATACTCCCGCCCCTTTTCCAATTGATGGGACAAAATTTATATCATAAAGTTTTTGATCGGCATTGTGTGGGGCAGTTGCCCTCAGGGCAGTATCAACTCTTCATTGGGCTGCATCTGATCCACGAGGTTACCTCGCCGCAGGCGTTTGCGATGATTCGTGAGCAGGAGCTTGCGGTGCCATTTCCGGAGCGCACGTTTGCTACGGTTGATCACATTATCCCTACCGATACCGGTCAGCGCCAACGACCGTTGCAGGATCCATTGGCCGAGGAGATGCTTCAACACATCGAGCAAAATACCGCCGATCACGGTATCAACTTTTTTTCGCCGGAAAAGGGCGAGCAAGGTGTGGTTCATGTCGTTGGCCCCGAACGCGGGCTTACGCAGCCGGGCATGACGATTGCCTGCGGCGATTCACACACCTCCACGCACGGTGCGTTTGGCACGCTGGCGTTCGGTATTGGTACCAGTCAGGTGGCCGATGCGCTCGCCACACAAACGCTCGCGATGGCTAAGCTCAAAGTTCGCCGCATCAATTTCACCGGCAGCCTCAAGCCCGGTGTGTACGCCAAGGACGTGGCGCTCGCGTACATTCATCACCTTGGCGTGAATGGCGGCGTGGGCTACGCCTACGAATTCGGCGGCGACATTATAGATCATATGACCATGGAAGAGCGCATGACGGTGTGCAACATGTCCATCGAAGGCGGCGCGCGTTGCGGTTATGTAAATCCCGACCAAACCACGTTTGATTATCTCAAGGGCCGCGACTACTGCCCCGAAGGCGAGGCCTGGGAACGCGCCGTGGCCGACTGGCAATCCCTAGCCAGTGATGCCGATGCCGAGTACGAAGATGTCATTGAGATCAAAGGCGAAGACATCGAGCCTTTTGTGACCTGGGGCATTACCCCTGCCCAATCCGTTGGCGTGTCGCAGGATCTGCCGCAGGTGGATTCCTTCGCCTATTCCGATCAACTCGTCGTCCGCGAGGCTTATGAATACATGAGCTTCGAGGAAGGCCAACCCATCGCAGGCACACCGGTCAACGTCGTCTTTATCGGCTCATGCACGAACGGCCGCTTGTCCGACCTACGCGAGGCTGCTAAGTTTGTTCGAGGTAAAAAAGTAGCCGAAGGCGTGCGCGCCCTCGCCGTACCCGGCTCACAGGAAGTGGATCGAATCGCTAAAAACGAAGGCCTTGATAGGGTATTTAATGAAGCGGGTTTCCAGTGGCGCGAAGCCGGCTGTAGTATGTGTCTGGCGATGAATCCGGATCAGCTTTCCGGTAACGAAATCAGCGCCAGCACCTCGAATCGCAATTTCAAGGGCCGCCAAGGCTCCCCCACCGGCCGGACGCTCTTGATGAGCCCAGCCATGGCCGCCGTCGCTGCTGTGGAAGGTAAAGTTACCGACGTGCGCGAATATTTGGAAAACTAAAATGGCAGGCGAAATCATCAGCGAAGTCACCGGCCCCGGCATCCCGCTCCGCGGCAACGACATCGACACCGACCGCATCATCCCCGCGCGGTTTCTCAAGTGCGTCACCTTCGACGGCATTGGCGAGCACGCCTTTGCTGACGACATCAAAGGCCTCGCCGGTAAGGGTGAGACCCATCCCTTTGCCGACGCCCGATTCGCCAACGGCGCCATCCTTGTCGCCAACAAGAACTTTGGCTGCGGCTCCAGTCGCGAACACGCCCCCCAATCCCTCAAACGCTGGGGCATCCGCGCGATTATCGCTGAGAGCTACAGCGAGATTTTTCATGGCAACTGCGTCTCCCTAGCGGTTCCTTGCTTCACTGCTGATCACGCCACCTGCGCCAAGTTGCAGGACGCCATCGAAGCCGATCCCGCCGCCGAACTTTCCATCGACGTTGCCGCTGCCACCATCACCGCCGGCGGCGAAACCATTTCATTGGAAATCCAACCCGGCGCCCAAGGCCAATATCTTGACGGTTCCTGGGACGCCCGCGCCGGTCTCCTCGAAAACCTCGGAGCCGCCAAAACCGTCGCCGAAAAACTCCCATACGTTTCCAATTACGCATAATGCGCATTTATCACAATCCTCGGTGCTCCAAAAGCCGGGAGGCAAGGCAACTCTGCGAGGATGCCGGAGTTGAACTAGAGGTTGTGGAATACCTTAAGACTCCACCCGATGAGGTGGAATTAAAGGAATTGCTGGGCAAACTGGGGTTGAAAGCTCACGAGGTCATCCGCACTAAGGAGGAGGTGTATTCCCAACTCAGACTCTCTCCGGATTCCAAAGAAGAAGAACTGCTCGCGGCCATCATAAAATATCCAATCCTGCTGGAGCGCCCAATTGTGATTAAAGGTAATCAGGCAGTGATCGGTAGGCCCCCTGAGAATGTGAAAGAACTGTTCTAGGAAAGAGGTAAACCTCTTTGCTGCCCAAAGGGAAACTTGCTCCAATCTCCCGGAGTGTCCACACTAGCCACC
>DPAW01000191.1 GCA_003517285.1 Verrucomicrobiales bacterium | reverse complement strand
TTGATTCACCACCCAAGTAAGAATCACCGTCGAGGCCAGAAAACATAAGTTACCCATGCCGATCAATCCCACCATGCTGATGTGCGCGTCTACATTGAAGCCATCGGAAGTCTGCTCCGCGATTTGAGGCCCAGCGTAGCACATTAAGCCGGTATAAATGACCGGCACACCCAGTAGCAGATACACATTCTTGGATTTGCAGCGGGCCAGAATGTTGTTCACCAACACCGCCGCCAGGGCCAGCGGCGCCATGGCGGCGATAAACCACGGCACCAACGGTGTGGCGATCAGAAACGACTCGTCGTACACCATCCGCAACGGTAAATCCGGCACCAAGATGCCCAGTGCGATGGCTATTGCACACAGGCCAGCGGTGAGCAGGAGCGTGAAGCGCAGCACGTCTGTTGGTTTTTGTTCGGCGTGACTTTTCACAATCTTGGGAAACATTACCGCCACCATCGGGCCCACGAAAAAAATCAGCGCGCGGCCAATCATGCCGGCAGCCGCGTAAAAGCCGGTTTGTTCTTTGTCGAAATATCGCTGCACCACCACCATGTCCACACTCATCATGAAGATCACCGTGCCGCCGCCGATGGATAGCGGCAGAAAACGCTTGGCCAGATCGCGCCAACCCACGCGCATCACGGACGCCATCCATTCGGCTGGCTCCAGTCGCGGCAGATTTGCTGTGTTCAGCGCGATGCCGAAGGCCAGCACGTAGCCCAAGCCGACTGCGATCATGCCGTTGATGGCGGAGGCTTCATGCAGCCGGATCAGGCCCGCCATGGCGGCCACCCGCAAGACGCCGAGCGACAGTAAGGCCCAGCCCAGCCACAGGAAATTCTGCCGGCCCTGCAAGACGCCAAACATCATAGGCATGAGCAGCGCAAACACGCCCGCGCCAAGGGTGAGCGTCAGCACCCACCATGAGGGCAGATTCAAGGCGGCGACCAATGCGTCGCCCTTCACCCACGCGGCGATGAACACCAACACGGTCACCGCCAGCACCACGAGAGTGAGCGCCCATTGCTCGCGTGCCATGCGGAAATCGTCCGCCTCGGTTTTGCGTTGAGCGGCTTTCACCGCAAACACCGCCTGCAGACCGATTGCTGGGATGGCGATGAGGTTGAGCAATTGTAGCATGGCGGTGAACCCGCCGTACTCGTCCTTCGGCATGTCCTTGGCGAAAATATGTGCCGCAAACGAGGCGGCGCCGCCGACGGCAGTGGCAATCGCCATCCAACCGCTTTGGCGTAGGAAACTGGCTTTGCTGTCCTCGCTCATGGTTGGGCGCGAAGGAAGCGGGTGACGATGGCGACGGCTTGGTCGAGTTGCTTGAGGTCCAGCCACTCGTCGGCCGTGTGGGCCTGGGCGATATTGCCGGGGCCAAACACGATGGCGGGTGTGCCGCCGCTGGTGATGGGTGCGGCGTCTGTGAAGTAATGCACGCCCAGCGTTTTGCGCCGACGCGAGGCGCGCAGGAATTCCTGTACGAGGGGTAGTTCGGGATCGGTCTCAAGGGCGGGACTATCCACGCCTTTGAGATCGGTATGATCAATTTTAAGCCTGTGCCGATTCAGTAGGGTGCGAATCTCTCGCCAGACACTCGTGGCGGTTTCGCCGGGCAGCGTGCGGCGATCGATATCAATCCATGCCTGCTCCGGCACGATGTTGGGCTGTGTGCCCCCGCGTATCACGCCGACATTGCAGGTGGGGCTGCCGAGTAGTGGATGGGAGCGTTGGCGCAACAGTTTGGCGTATTCAGTTTCCAATACATCGACCACACGTGCCATGGTATGGATGGCATTTTTCCCGAGGTGCGGCGTGGCGCCGTGCGCGGCTTTGCCTTGAGCGGTGAGTCGCCACCAGAGATCGCCTTTGTGGGCGGTGACGGTTTGCAGCATCGTGGGCTCGCCAGCGATGGCGAAGTCGCCCTTCGGTCCGGATTGGGCAAACTTCCGCGATCCGGCCTGGTTGCATTCCTCATCCACGAGACCGACAAACAGCAGTTCAGTATGCTTAGGTCGTGACCCGCTGCGGGCGACTTCGCACAGCGAATGAAAAAACGTGGCGACACTACCTTTGGTGTCGCATGCGCCGCGGCCGTGCAGGCGACCAATTTTGATAGCTGGCTTAAATTGCCTGTCTTCGGCTGGCACCACATCGAGATGTGGCGCGAGGATGATACGACGCTGCACTTTGCCGGCCGGCGCAAGGCGCACGAGTACATTTTTACGCCCTGGCAACACGGCTTGTCGGCGAATATCGAGGCCGGCCTTACGGGCGCGATCGATCAGCAACTCGGCCACGCGTTCCTCGCCACTGACGGCTGGATCGTCCACAAACGCGGGGTTGATACTGGGCCGGGCGACCAGTTCCCGGAGCAGTTGGGTGGCGGCATTCATGCGGTTTTTCGGCCGATCAGATTGGTGTAGCGTCGGCCTTGATGGCGCGCGATGAGATCGGTGTCATCGGTCAATTCGGCCAGCGACCCGTCCGGCTGTAGTTCGTGCAGGGTGAGACCCAACTCGCGGAGTGTCTGCAAAAACTCATTCGCATCTTCACCAGCCTCATCGATGCCTTGCGGCCAAAACTCGGTGAGCAGGGCTAGATTCGGTGAGGAGGTAATGGTCTCACGCAGACCGGCAATGACCTTGGGTTCGTAGCCCTGCACATCAATCTTGATGAGGTCTACCGTGTCGATTTTGTTTTCGCGCAACAAGGCATCCAGAGGCCGCGCGGCCACCTCCACTTGCGGGCGATCTTCGCCGGAGGCGTAGAGGCGATTGTCGCCGCGGTTGTCGGTGGAGATGTACAGAGGCAACGTGGCGGGCGCATCGGACGCGGCCACGGGGAAGGCTTCTACGTTGCCGACTGCATTGGCGGCGATGGTTTGCTCGAGATAACCGAAGCTGTCAGGATCGGGTTCCACGGCGAGGACACGGCCATTGGGGCCGACCGCGCGCGCGGCGAGGGCGGTGTAATAGCCGAGGTTGGCGCCCACATCGAGAAAGGTCATGCCGTCGCGGCAGGCGGATTGGAAAAAACGGGTCTCCGCTTTTTCGTACACGCCAAAATGCAGGGCACCGCTGACGACGGGATCGGTGGGGTTGAGCACCACCGTGGCTCCATGAATTTCAACCTGCTTGGGTAATAGCTTCCGGATCGTCCAGTTCGTCAGCTGCCGAAGCGGCCAGGGACGCAGCAGGTAGCAATAAACAAACTCGGCGAGCATGGTTAGGGGTTTTGCTGGCGAAACCACTCCACAAAGCGTGGGATGCCGTCCTCGATTTTCGTTTTGGGATCATACCCGAGCACCCGGCGGGCCTTGTCGATGTTCGCGTAGGTGATCGGTACATCGCCGGGTTGCAGCGGTTGCCGGTCGATCTGCGCCTCCATTCCGAGGGCGCTTTCGAGCAGCTCAATCAACCGGCTGAGTTTGACGGTCTGTGATTCACCGAGGTTGATCACTTCGTAGCCAAACTCGCGTTCGGTACAGGCGAGAATGCCATCGACCGTGTCCTCCACATAGGTGTAATCGCGCGACGTGCTGCCATCGCCGAACACTGTGATCGGCCTTCCGGACTGCATGAGTTTGGCAAATTTATGAATCGCCAGATCTGGCCGTTGGCGCGGACCGTACACGGTGAAAAAGCGCAGCATGCACACGTCCATGCCATAGACATGATGATACACATGCCCGAGCGCTTCGCAGGCCAGTTTACTGGCGGCGTAGGGTGAGATGGCGCTGAAGATCGGATCCGTCTCGCTGAACGGCACACTGGAGTTCACGCCATAAACCGAGGAAGAGGACGCGATGGTGATTTTTTGAACATCGTGCTCTCGGGCGGCCTCGAGCAAGTGAGTCGTGCCCTCTACATTCACGCGCTGATACAAGGCCGGTTGCTCTAGGCTGGGCCGCACACCGGCGCGGGCAGCGAGGTGGATGATCTGATCAAACGGCATGCTGCCAAGCACATCATCCAGCTCCGCCCGCTGGGTGATATCCGCATGCACGAAGGCGAAGGACTCGGCGCGTGACTGCAATTCGCGCAGGGTATTTTGTTTGATGGCCGGATCGTAAAAATCGTTCAGGTCATCTAGCGCACAAACCGTGTGACCGGACGCAAGTAGGCGTTCACAAACATGCGAACCAATGAATCCCACACCACCAGTGACCAACACATTCACGGCGCAAGCCTAACGGGCAGTGGTAGCAGTGTCGAGGGTGGCGATAACGCGTGAATGACATGTGAATTTCCTCCTCTTGCCGTACGGGCATGCATCTGGATACTCCCGCGCATGCCCAAAAACGAGTTGCTGGAACTGGAAATCCCCCAATTTGAAAAGGTGAAGAGTGGCAAGGTCCGTGAGGTGTTTGACATGGGCGAAAGCTATTTGTTTGTCGCCTCCGATCGCGTCAGCGCCTTTGATGTGGTGCTGCCCAACGGCATTCCGCGCAAAGGCGAGGTCCTCACGCAGATCTCGCATTTCTGGTTCGACCGCTTCGAGAACGACATTCCGAACCATCGCATCAAGGATGGCTTGCCCGAGGATTTGGCGCATCTCGCTCCGCGCAGCATGGTGGTGAAAAAGGC
>DPAW01000095.1:3040-9494 GCA_003517285.1 Verrucomicrobiales bacterium | reverse complement strand
TTGACTTGGAAACCGGATTCCTCCAGACCGCTTTGGTAATCCAGTTCGCTGCCGGTCACATACAGCGCGCTCTTGGGGTCCACCACCACGCGCACGCCTTGGCTTTCCACGAGGATGTCACGATTGGCCGGGCTATCCTGCAAATCCATTTTGTACTGTAGACCACTGCAGCCGCCACCCATCACCGCGACGCGCAGGACGCCTTCGGGGCGGCCTTGGCGTTGGAGCAGGGCGGATACTTTATCCGCCGCGCTGGAGGTCAGCTTCACCAGACGCTCGTCGCCCGTACGGTATTTCACTTCACCACTGGATTCGGTTTTGCGTTTACCTGCTAGCACGGAGGGATTTTAGAGCAGACCGGCTCCTGAATAAAGCATTTCAAAACGCGATCTTTTTTGGAAAGCTCTCCGCCGATGAAACGCTTCCTGCTTTCATTTCTGATTCTGACCGGTGGCGTCCTCCATGCGCAGGACGCGCTTGGTACCTTACTGGGGCCGCCGGAGGATGATTTCTCGGCCAAGACCAAGGTAGATCTGCTGGTGGAAACGGCTCAAGCCAAACCGGGTACGACCGTGACAGTCGGCTTGCACCTTCAGATGCCGGACAAGTGGCATACCTACTGGCTGAACCCCGGCGACAGCGGCGATCCCACTAGGATGACGTGGGAGAACCTTCCGGAGGGCATCACCGCCGGCGCGATTCAATGGCCGGTGCCGGAGAAGGTGGAATGGCTGGGGATGTTTACCTACGCCTACCATCACGACGTCTTGTTGATGATCCCCTTGAAACTTTCTGCCGATGTAAAGCTTGGCGAATATGAGCTGAAAGGCAAAGTGGAATGGCTGGAGTGCGAGGAGTCATGTCTGCCCGGTGACAAACAAGTGTCGGCGACTCTGGTTGTGGGAGAGGCCACCGAGCCGGGGCCTGATGCGGATTTTTTCGGGACATGGCGAAAGAAGCTGCCCGACGCTCAAGCGTTATCGGCGATCCCAGCCCGTTGGACGGGTAAACCCGTGAAAGGCAAGCGCGAGATTGTTATTAAGGCGCCGTTTGGCAAGGGCGCTGTGGTGGCGTTTATTCCGGATAGTACCAGGGGCAAGGCGTGGTCAATTTCTCATGACTCCGTACAGGTCAATGAAGTGGAGCAAACGCTTATCCGCAAAACGGTTGAGAGTGACCAAGGCGAATGGCCCGCAGTAATCTCCGGGGTGTTGCGTGTGGAACTGGATGGAGAGGTGCAGGGATACCGGACCGAAGTGCAGGTGGGAGACGGAGAGGAAACGTCTGGTGGCTCACCGAATGAAGAGCCGGTTCGATCGATCTGGCTGATTTTGGGCGGCGCGTTTTTGGGCGGTTTGATCCTGAACATCATGCCGTGTGTGCTGCCGGTGATCTCCATGAAGATCCTCGGGTTCGTTCAACAAAGCCAGGAATCGCCAAAGCGCGTGCGCAAGCTGGGGCTGACTTATGCGCTGGGCGTGTGGGCGTCGTTTCTGGCGTTGGCCGGCGTATTAATTTCAGCCAAGAACACCACGCAAATGGCGTCGTGGGGGATGCAGATGCAAAACCCGTACTTCAACCTCGTGCTGTTGCTAGTGGTGGTGCTGGTGGCGTTGAATTTATTTGGAGTGTTTGAAGTGACCTTGGGCGGCGACGCGATGACCAAGGCCAGTGAGCTGTCCAGTCGGGAAGGGTTCATGGGTGCCTTCTTCAACGGCGTGCTGGCCACGGCATTGGCCACGCCGTGCACGGCGCCGTTTCTGGCCGGAGCAATGGGCGTGGCATTGACGCAGGGGCAGGGGACGATTATTGCGGCTATGAGCGCGGTGGCATTCGGCTTGGCCTCGCCTTATGTGATCCTGAGCTTCCGACCGGACTGGCTGAGGTTTCTACCGAAACCGGGTGACTGGATGGTGCAGTTTAAAATGATCATGGGCTTTCCCATGTTGGCGGCCGGAATATGGATCCTATCGTTCACTGGGCCGATGTTCGGAAAGGGCGGGGTCTTGTGGCTGGGGGTGCTGCTTGTGTTTGTGGCGTTGGCGGCGTGGGTGTTTGGGGAGTTTAAACAACGCGCGGCCTCCATGAGCATGGGGCCGCTGGTGGCTTGCGGCGTGTTGTTGTTTTCCGGATATGGTTTGGCGATGGAATGGGGATTGGACTGGCGCCAGACACGGGATGATTCCATCAAATGGACGGCTTGGAGCCCGGAAGCCGAGCAGGAGGCACGGGCCGCGGGTAAACCGGTGCTGATTGATTTCACTGCGGACTGGTGCATTACCTGCAAGGCGAACAAGCGGACCTCCATCGAGATTGAATCCGTACGCGCCATGTTGAAGGATAAGGGCGTGGTGGCAATGACGGGCGATTACACCAACAAGGATCCGCGCATCACCAAGGAGCTGCATGACCACCGCCGCTCGGGCGTTCCGTTGGTGCTTATTTATTCACCGGGCGAGAATAAACCGGAGGTTTTGCCGGTGATGTTGACGCCTCAAATTGTCTTGGATGCCTTGGAGAATACTGGTAAGTTTTCACCCTGATTTCGTCAGGGAGGGCGAACCAGTTATGATCCAAATCAAAACCGTTTTATTAGCGGTCATGTTGTGCGTGACATTGGGTTGCCGTACAGTGGGACCAACTTCATTGCAGCAAACGCATCCTCAATATAATCACGCCATTTCGCGTAGTCTCGACGAGCAGTTTCTGCTGAACCTTGTGCGATTGAAGTACCGGGACAACCCGTACTTTCTGGGCGTGGCCAGCGTGACGACGCAGCAGTCGGTGGAGAGCGACGTGAGCGCGAGCGTGAAGCTCATCCGCGGTGGCGATACGCTGACGCCCTCGGCTGGCATCACGTACAAGGAGACGCCGACCATCTCGTATTCGCCCCTCAGCGGGGATCAATTCCTGAAACAAATCTTATCGCCCGTGCCGTTAGAGGCCGTGTTGATCCTGACGCAAAGCGGCTGGAGCGTGCAACGGGTGGTTAGCGTTTGCGTGGAGCGAGCGAACGGACTGGATAACGCTAGCAACGCCTCGGGCCCCACGCCGACGCGAGAGCCGCGCTTTGAGCAGTTTGCCGAGATGACGGAGATTCTGCGCGAACTGCAGGTGGCTGATGCCTTAGAACTGGGCGCAGCAACATGTGAGCCGGATGCCGCCGGGCACATGAAGGAGGGGCACGATCTGGTATTGCAGCTTAAGCCTGGTGCGCCAACCGATCGAGTGGCTCGGCTCAAGGAATTGTTAGGCGTGCGAGGCGCGAACGATCAACTGCGGTTGACCAACGATTTCCTGAATCGGCCGGATGATGGCTTGGCAGTGCGCACACGCTCGATGATGGGGATTCTTTTTTATCTCTCGCACAACGCCGAAGTACCGCCCCGACATCAAGCGGCCGGGTTGGTGACCCAGACGCAATCGGCCGAGGGCGAAGCCTTTGACTGGAACGAAGTGACCGGCGGTCTCTTTCGGGTGCGCTCGTCCACCAGCCGGCCGGCAAATGCGTTTGTGGCGGTGCCGTATCGCGGGGCGTGGTTTTACATTGCGGACAATGATTTGGAGAGCAAGAGCACCTTCATGTTGCTGACGCAGCTCTTCAATCTGCAGGCCGGTCAGATCAAAACAGTGGCCCCGGCGCTGACCATCGGGGTGGGTGGATAAGCTGTTGATGACTGGGGGTTGAAGCCTCCGGCGGCCTTCGCTAGTTTCCCGCCCGAATCATGAGCGAGGAAACCAAACCCCTGGTTGGCGTGATCATGGGCAGTCACTCAGACTGGTCCGTGATGGAGAACTGTGCAAAGCAACTTAAAGACCTCGGCGTGCCGTACGAGGCCAAGGTTATCTCGGCACACCGAACCCCGGAGCTGTTACACCGCTGGGTGAACGCCTCCACCGAAAACGGCATGGAGGTCATCATTGCCGCGGCCGGTGGCGCGGCCCATTTGGCCGGCGTAACCGCAGCCATCACATCCGTGCCAGTACTGGCGGTACCGATGAAGGCCTGGAGCACGGAAGGTCTGGATTCCCTGTTGTCCATGGTGCAAATGCCCGGCGGCGTGCCGGTGGGCACTCTGGCGGTCGGCAAGCCCGGCGCAAAAAACGCGGCATTGCTCGCCACGGCCATTCTCGGTAACAAATATCCTGAGTTCAAAAAGGCCTACGAAAATTTCCGGACGCAACAGACCGCTGATGGCGAGGCCAACCAGGATTTGCCGGCGGTCTAACATTTTTTGCGTAGAACAGATTTTTTACTGGTGGCTACGATGTGGGAGGGCTAGGAAAGGTCCGCTTCAACGCGTAGTACTGAACCTATATATACCATTGCGGTGAAAATCTTTGCGGGCAGATCCAACCGGACCTTGGCTGAGGCCATTTGTAAATCCATTGATGTGCCCCTAGGCAAGGTGCTGCTACGTGACTTCCCCAACGGCGAGACCTTCGCTCGCATTGAGGAGAACGTGCGCGGGGAGGATACTTACATCGTGCAGAGCACGTGCCCGCCGGTGAACCAGAACATGATGGAGCTCTTCATCATGATAGATGCACTCCGTCGCGCCAGTGCCAACCGAATCACCGCCGTGCTGCCGTTTTATGGCTACGCTCGGCAGGATCGTAAGGATCAGCCGCGTGTGCCTATCAGCGCCAAGCTGGTGGCTAACCTGTTGGTCAGCGCCGGCGCCAACCGCGTGCTGACGGTCGATCTCCACGCCCAACAGATTCAAGGCTTCTTCGATATCCCGGTGGACCACCTGTATGCGGCCCCAGTGATGTTCGAATATCTTAAGACCATGGATTTGGGCGAGCAGATCGCAGTGGTGAGCCCGGATGTTGGCGGCATCAAGATGGCGCACGCATATTCACAGCTGTTGCACGCCGATCTGGCCATCGTGGCCAAGCGTCGCATGAGCGACACGGAAATCGAGACCGTTTCGGTCATAGGTAAGGTTCGAGATAAAACCGTTGTTTTGGTGGATGACCTTACCGAAACAGCCGGAACACTGGTTTCGGCCGCAAAAATTCTTCGGCGTCGTGGAGCAAAACGCATTATTGCGGTGGTTTCCCACGCAGTTTTGAACGATTTGGGCATCAAAAGATTGCGCAAATCAAACATTGACGAACTAATTACGACTGATACTGTTCCCCGCCCCCCAATCGAAGGGGTGAAACTCACCACCTGTTCGGTGGCGGGTTTATTGGGTGAGGCGATCAAGCGGATTCATACGAATTCCTCGGTGACCTCGCTGTTTGAGTTTGACGGGATACGAATAGGATAATGAACGCAGTCGAATTAGAAGTACAGCCACGCGAAACTAAAAAGCGCAACCGGAACAAGGCCTCCCGCAAGGCCGGCCGCGTCCCGGGCGTCGTCTACGGCGGTGGCGAAGAGAACAATCCGCTGGTGGAAGTGGATGAGAAAGCCTTTGAGCGCGTTATGTCCAGCGCCTCCTCCGATACCGTGTTGCTGGATTTGAAAGTGGGCGATAGCACCCGCTTGGCCTTGGTGCAGGAAGTGCAGCACCATCCTGTGAGCCGCAAGGCGCTTCATGTAGATTTCCGGGAAGTGAAGCCCGATCAAAGCGTGATCGTGACTCTGCCGACTGTGCCCATGGGCGAGTCCGTGGGCGTGAAGACCGGTGGCGGCACTTTGGAGCATGTGCTCCGTTACATTAAAGTGAAGGGTACGCCCAGTACACTTCCTGAATCTATCGAAGTGGATGTTTCTGCTCTGGACATCGGCCAAACTCTTCACGTGGGCGATGTCGCCACAGCTGAAGGTGTGGAGCTGTTAGGTAACGCCAGCAACCCTGTGATTTCCATCTCCAAACCCCGCGTATCCGGTAAGGCTAAGGCTGCTGAAGAGGCAACCGATGCTGAAGAAGGTGCAGAGGGCGAAGGAGGCGGCGCGGCCGAATAGTGCCGCTTGGATGAGCCATGAACGAGGCTCATCTTATTGCCGGACTAGGTAATCCGGGCGCGAAGTACGACCACACCCGGCACAATATCGGGTTTAGTGTCTTGGATGAACTGGCCTCAGTTTGGGGCGGAACGTGGTCGGATGAGAAAAAATTTAAGGCCCGTATGAGCCGGGCCACGGTGGAAGGTGGAACCCTTCACCTCTGCCAGCCGCAGACGTTTATGAACCTCAGCGGCGAAGCAGTCGGGGCCGTGAGTGATTATTACAAAATCACTCCCGCCCGGGTGCTGGTGATCGTAGATGACACCGAACAGCCCTTTGGCCAGATACGTCTACGGGCCAGTGGCGGCAACGGCGGGCATAACGGGCTCGGCTCAGTGCAGCAACACTTGGCCACAGCGGATTATCCGCGATTGCGGATCGGTGTTGGCCGTCCGTCCGGTGGCCGCGATATGAGCGCACACGTGCTTAGCCGGTTTGCTGCGGAGGAAGCGGAACATTTGGGGCTGGTGCTCCAGCGGGTCCGCCAACAGA
>DPAW01000095.1:0-2654 GCA_003517285.1 Verrucomicrobiales bacterium | reverse complement strand
ACGAGACAACTGAGAAAGAAATAACGTGAAACAATACGAAGGCTTGTTCATCCTCGATACGGACACCAGCGGTGCCACTGTGGACGATATTATTAAGGCCATCGGCGAACTGATTAAGGAAGCCGGCGGTAACGTGACCAACGAGCAGAAGCTCGATCGACGCTCCTTTGCCCGTGTGGCCGACAAGAAGCACAGCGGCGGCTTCTACGTGAGCCTCCACTTCGAGCTGGAAGCCGGCGCGCTGGAGGGATTCAAGACCGCCCTTCGTAAACGCGAGGATGTTTTCCGTACTCAAATCACCCTGTCCGCTCCAGTAGCCGCCTAACCCAAACCCATTGCCGCCATGCCGAACTACAATAAAGTGATGCTGATGGGCCGACTGACCCGCGATCCCGAGGTGCGATATTCCGCCAATGGGACGGCCATCACGAACATCGGACTTGCCGTTAACCGAAACTGGCGCAATCAAGATGGGCAAACGCAGGAGGAGGTCACATTTGTTGATGTTACGGCATTTGGTAAACGCGGCGAAGCCGTTGGCCAATACCTCAAAAAAGGAAGGCCGATTTTTATCGAAGGTCATTTGAGGATGGATCAATGGGATGATAAACAAACCGGCCAAAAGCGCAGCAAACTGGCTATCATAATGGATGCCTTCGAGTTCATCGATTCCCGTGGTGAGGGTGAAGGTGGCGGCGGTAATTTCTCCGGCGGCGGCGCTCCTGCAGCGGGCGGCGCGGCCCCGGCGGCCGGTGGCGGCGGTGGGTTTGCAGAAGACGACGATGTGCCGTTTTAATTTTTAATAACTTAACTGAACAGTATCATGGCTAAGAAAGAGATTGAGGTAATCCTGACCGAACCGGTGGTAAGCTTGAACGCCAACGAAGGCGATCAGGTTAAAGTGGCGCCTGGCTACGCGCGAAATTTTCTCTTGCCGCAGGGCAAGGCCGTCCCCGCCAGCATCGCCAACCAACGTTACCTGGAAGCCCTGAAGGCCCGTCGGGCTGAACGTGAGGCGACGGAGCTGGGGCACATGAGAGACCTGCACGAGTCGCTCAAGAGCCTGCGTCTGCACATTCTGGTGAAGACGGGGGAAAGCGGCAAGATGTTTGGCTCCGTGACTTCTGGCACCATCTGCGACGAGCTGCGCAACCAGTTCGATGTGGAGTTGGAGAAGAAGCGTGTGAGCCTACCCAAGCCCATCAAGGCCGTTGGTGAGTACGACGTGAAACTGAACTTGCACGCGGAGATTGAAGCCGAGTTAAAGGTGTTCGTGGAAAGCAAAAACCCGGTCGAGGTGGTCGAAGAAGAGACTGCGGAAGCGGCGGCTCCGGAATAAATCGGCAGTTAAAATTATTTCTGGCGGGGCCATTTTGGGCCCCGTTTTTTGTGCGGGAGTCCTTGGCTGCGAATGGCTTGTGAACAAGGGGTTGAGTGTTGCCAGTAACTCCGCGTTGCTTCCGAAAGGGGGAAGGATGCTAGGCTGCTTCTTCGATGTCGATGATCGACGCTAACGAAGAGCCGATGCCTGAGCCGCCAATGGAAGATCTGGTGCAGGCTCCGCGCCGCCCCGCACAGGCGAGGCCGCAAGTCGATGTGGACCGGGCTCCACCGCACTCCATTGAAGCCGAACAGGGCGTGCTGGGTTGCCTGCTTCTGGATCCGGATGAAGGGCTCACTTTCTGTCTGGAAAAACTCAAGGAACCGCGCCAACTGGAATTGCCCAAGCGCGAGCGCGGCCAGTACGGTTCGTACACGCACAATGCGACGACGTTTTTTTATGAGCTGAAACACCAGGTGATCTTTGAGTCGATGCTGGACCTGCACGAGGCCAAGCAGGCGATCGATATCATCACACTCAAACAATTTCTCACGGACAAAAAACAACTCGAGTCCGTGGGCGGCGTGGCCTATTTCTCCACGCTCATGAACGCCGTGCCGTCGGCGGCAAATCTGGAGTATTACTTCAATATTGTCTGGGAGAAATATCTGCTGCGCAAGACGGTGCGCACCTGCACTGAGATTGTGCGCGAGGCGTATGAGCACGAGGGAGAAGTGGCACGGTTGCTCGATGAGGTGGAGGGCAAGATTCAGAAGATTAATGAGGAGCGGGCAGGGGAAGCCGCTTCCACGATGAAGGAGTTGGTCGGGCAGGCGATTTCGCGCATTCAGGATTTTCACGAACGCGGTGGTGGTTTGTCCGGCTTGTCAACGGGCTTCATGGATTTTGACAAGATGTCCGACGGCTTGCATGCGGCGGAGATGATCGTCATCGCGGCGCGGCCATCCATGGGGAAAACCTCTCTGGCCATGAACATCGTGGAGCACGTCACGCTGAACGAAAACGTACCGGTCGGGGTATTCAGTTTGGAGATGACCGCGGAATCACTGGTTACCCGTATGATTTGCTCCAATGCGCGGCTGAATTTCAAAAACCTTCGGGACGGTCTGCTCAATGCCAATGATTTCCAGAGGATCACCCAGACCGCCGGCAAGCTTCACAAGGCGCCGTTGTATATTGATGACACGCCGGGTCTGTCCATTTTGCAGCTGCGGGCCAAGGCGCGCCGGATGCATTCCCAGTATGGGATAAAACTCATTGTGATTGACTATCTGCAACTCCTTCACTCTACTTCGCGCCGGGCGTCGGATAA
>DPAW01000332.1:1002-3900 GCA_003517285.1 Verrucomicrobiales bacterium | reverse complement strand
CAGCCAATGCTGCGCCCAACGTTCGCCATAGCGAGGGGAGGCCAGCAGTCCATTCACCGCTTCGGCAAAGGCAATATTCGTTTTTCTCGGATCGTCGACGAATGACTTCACGGCTTCAGGACTGGGCGGCAGGCCGGTCAGATCCAAGGACGCGCGCCGCAGCAGGGTGATCCGATCTGCCTTGGGCGAAGGTTTCAGATTGTTTTCACGCAGCGTTCGGTCAATGAAATAATCGATGGGATTGCTTTGGGCCGGTACTACCGCGCGCTTCACAGGCTGGAATGACCAATGCTTTTTGTCAGATGCTGAAGCAGTTAAAGCAATGAGGATAGAAATGAACGCTAATGCAACGCCGCGGACTCGCAGGCTCGTCTCTCCACTGGATGCGCTCGAATGGAGGGACGAGCCTGCGAGCCCGCGTGATTGGAAATTGAATGTGCTCATTTCAAAATGCGCAGGATGGCTTGGTCATCTCCACTGGACAGCAAGGTGAATGAGCTGCCTTTAAAAAAGCGGCCGGTGAAATCGAAATTGGCCTTCAACTCCGCTGCTGTCAACGCCTTGCCGCTGCCGTGCACAGCGCCGGCGATGGTGAGGCGGCGGGGGGCAATGAGCGCGGCGAGGTGCGGGATGTCGCCGGCTTCGCGCAACATGTTCGGCGCCATCAAGCCCAGCCGCTGGTTGGTGTATGGCACGTCGCTGATGTAACTGGCGAGCGAACCGATGGTGACCGTGTGGGCGATGCGCTCGTCCAACGCCGCCGCACAAAGCGCTACCAAGCCAGCCGGGCCGTCGCCGACCACAGTGACAGGTTCATTGTCGAGTTGGTCGAGCAGGGTGCGGAGGTCGCGGACCCATTGGCCGAGGAGCGCTTGGCCAAGCCATAGCGACCACTCGGCGGTGTTGTGATCTGGCGCGCGGCGGATGGCGTCTTGCGCGTAGGCGTGCTGACCGGTGGCGCGTAGGTTAAGGGAAACCACTGTTCGGCCGGATTGCTGAACTGCGGCAGCGAGCTTGTTTTCGGCTAGTTTCACTTCGCCATCGAGGCTGAGGAAAATCACTTGGCCTTTTTTGCGGGGCGCTTGGCCAAGCGTTTCATTGGCAATGAGGCGGATACCCGGCTCGGGTGAGAAATTGATTCGGCGCGTGGGCGCCTCGGGGCCGTCCTTGAGCAGCCGCGTCGGGCGTGGTTTGGTGCCGCCGAGCACGTGCACGTCCAGCGCGTGCCGCACTTCGTCGAGGTCATCGGCCCAATTGGATTGCTCGAGTTGCGCCACGAGCCGACGGCCTTCGCGGGCGGCGAGTTGCGGGATGGTCAGCCAATCATCCGGCCGCGTTTGGCCGGGAAAGCATCGCAGCTTTTCGGGGTCGACCGTCTCAATCTTCGGCTCGTTGATGGGCGTGCCGTTGCCCTCGCCCTTGAGGTGCAGCGTCATCCAGCCGTACATCGCCTCGCGCATCGGCTCGTTGTAATCGTGCTTTGACTCCACCGGCAGGTGCTTCACCGATTTTGGTTTGCCGTGCAGCGCATAAATAGGCCGCGTCAACGCCAGTGATTTCTTCGCCTCGCCGACCGAAAACTGAATGCCGTCCTGCGTCGCGTTGATGACCATCAGCGCGCGCGGCGCCGTGAGACCGAGCACGCCCCATTCCTCCGTGAACCGCAACGCCCCCGGCACCACCTCGCACATGCAACACGCCACGCCGAGGTACGCCTGGTAATTGCCCACCGAACACACTGGCACCACCGCCTTAAACCGTTCGTCCCACGCGCCCGCGTACATCGTCTGGTTGCCGCCGCCGCTCGTACCCGTGATGCCCAACCGCTCGCCGTCCACCTCCTTGCGCGTCAGTAAATAATCCACCGCGCGCATGTTTTCATAAACCTGCAGCCCGCTCAGCGGCTGGCCCGCCGGCCAAAGCGTCGCCGCCACCATCTCGCCGTGATACTCCCCCAGCGCCTTGCCAATACCGCGCTCGCCCGCGCCCAGCGCATCCACCGCCAGCGCAAAAAAACCCAGCTTAGCCAGCCCAATACACCGCGCCTGCACCGTGCGGTCCTGCTTCGCCCCGCTCCAATGCCCGTGCACGCACAACACCGCCGGCCGCTGCCCCGGGCCGTCGGGCACGTAGGCATTGGCCGTCATCCACACGCCCGGCAGGGTCTGGAAAATGATGCGCTCCACGCGATAGCCCTCGCGTTTTTCCGTGCCGAGAATGCGCGGCTTCAATTCGCACTCTTCCTCCGGAAACCCGCCCCAAGCGCGCAGCAGCTTTTTGCGAATGACCGCGCGTTGCGTCTGCCATTCCGCCAGTGTTTCCGGCGTCCGCTCCATTGCCCGCAACGCCACCGCGCGTTCTTTGACAAACTGCAAAAACGCATTGGGCGCGTCCTCCGCGGCCGGCGTTGCCAGAGCGAATAGGAAAATGAGGATGAACTTTTTCATCGTTAGGGCTCGCCCGATTAAATGCAGCCCGCGCCGATTTGTCAGCTATTCATTTATTGGTCAGCTTTTTGATTTTTAAAAAATCTGCACGAGGCACAGGCTGTTCTCTGTGAGTCTGATACCGGAGTATTGTCGTAAAGCTCCTTACTTGGGGCGAGGCTGTTGTGTGCATCTACGCCACAATGCTGCGGACGACGTGGCCGTGGACATCGGTCAAGCGGCGGTCGATGCCGTTGTGGCGGACTGTCAATCGTTCGTGGTCGATGCCNNTTCCTCCGGAAACCCGCCCCAAGCACGCAGCAGCTTTTCGCGAATCACCGCCCGTTGCGCTTGCCATTCCGCCAGCGTCTCCGGTGTCCGATCCATCGCTCTTAACGCCGCTGCGTGTTTTTTGACATACTGCAAAAACGCATTGGGCGTTTCCTCCGCGGCCGGCGTTGCCAGGGCAAAT
>DPAW01000332.1:0-853 GCA_003517285.1 Verrucomicrobiales bacterium | reverse complement strand
GAGTATTGCCGTAAAGCTCCTTACTTGGGACGAGGCTGTTGTGTGGATCTACGCCACAATGCTGCTGACGACGTGGCCGTGGACATCGGTCAAGCGGCGGTCGATGCCGTTGTGGCGAACGGTCAATCGTTCGTGGTCGATGCCGAGCAGATGCAGGATGGTGGCGAACATGTCGTGGCTGCTTGTACCGGTTTCGCTTTTCCAACCCCAACGATCGCTCTGGCCGTACGCGCTTCCGCCCTTGGCCCCGCCGCCGGCCAGCCACGTGACAAACGTCCCGCCGTTGTGATCGCGCCCGGCCTGTCCCTGGCTGAATGGCATTCGGCCAAACTCGGTGGTCCAAACAACGAGCGTGTCCTCTAGCATACCGCGCGCCTTGAGATCCTTGATCAGCCCGGCGATCGGCTTGTCGACCTGCCGTGTCATGTGCGGCAGCTCTTTGTGGATGTTGGCGTGGTTGTCCCAGTTGTTGGTTGGTCCGCCGGCACCGCTCCAAATCTGGACAAACCGCACGCCTCGCTCGAGCATTCGCCGGCCGAGAATGCAGCGCTTGGCAAAATCCGCCGTCGTTTTTTCGTCGGCCCCGTACAGCCTGCGCACGGCCGGGCTTTCGCCCTTGAGATCGAACAACTCGGGGACGCTCAATTGCATCCGCGCGGCCATCACAAGGCTTTGGACGCGTGCCGCGAGGCGGGAGTCGCCCGGTGTGCGCGCCATGTGCCGCGCGTTTAATTTTGCCAACACCTCGCGGCTGGCCGCCTCGCTGGCCGTGTTGATGTGCTTTGCCGATTTTGGCGGAAACAGGTAACGAACCGGCTGCGTATCCGATGCATCAATCACCGTGCCCTGATGC
>DPAW01000021.1 GCA_003517285.1 Verrucomicrobiales bacterium | reverse complement strand
GAATCCACCCGCACGATCTCGATGGCGCAATCGTTGGCGCCGCCGGCGTGAGTGACGGCTTCGTAGACGCTCTTGTAGGCGTCCTGCAAATGGATGTATTTGCCGATCACCCCGATGCGTACCTGATGCTGCGGCTTAATGATGCGCTGGATGACGGCCTCCCATTCACTCATGTCGGCCGGTGACGTTTCGAGGCCCAGTTCCTGACAGACGAGCGCGTCCATTTTCTCGCGCTGCAGCATCAAAGGTACTTCATAAATGGAATGTTCCACGTCGATCTCTTCGATCACGCCGTCCACAGGGACATTGCAAAAGAGCGAAATCTTCTGGCGCATCTCTTCGTTGATTGGTTTCTCCGTACGGCACACGAGAATGTCCGGCACAATGCCGATCTCGCGTAGTTTGGCGACGGATTGCTGGGTGGGCTTGGTCTTCAGCTCGCCGGCCGCACGGATGTAGGGCACGTAGGTGACATGGACAAAAATGGAATTGCCGCGCCCGCATTCGAGGGCGAATTCGCGGATGGCCTCGAGAAACGGCAGGCCTTCAATGTCGCCAGTGGTGCCGCCGATCTCGGTGATCACCACATCAGCGCCGCTTTGTTTTCCCACTTCCTTAACGCGTTGTTTGATTTCATCGGTCACGTGCGGAATCACCTGCACGGTTTTGCCGAGATAGTCGCCGCGCCGTTCCTTCTCCAGCACAGTCTGGTACACGCGGCCGCTCGTGAGGTTGTTGAACTGCGTCAGCTCCGAATGGGTAAACCGCTCGTAATGGCCGAGATCCAAATCGGTTTCCGCGCCGTCATCGAGCACGTATACTTCGCCGTGTTGAAACGGGCTCATCGTGCCGGGATCCACATTGAGATAGGGATCGAACTTCTGCAGTGCCACCTTGAGACCGCGCGCCTCAAGCAGAGTACCGAGGGAGGCGGCCGTTAGTCCCTTACCGAGGGAACTCACTACGCCGCCTGTCAAAAAAATGTATTTCATCTACTCAGCAACGCCTCCACACGCTGCACATCTTCCGGCACATCCACTCCGATGGCCTCGTATTCCACCGGGCACACGGCAATCTCGATGCCATTCTCCAGCGCACGCAATTGCTCCAACCGCTCGGTTTGCTCCAGCGGGGAAGGGGCAAACTCCACCAACCGCCGCAGCGCCTCGCACCGGTATCCGTAAATGCCCAGATGCTTCAAAAACGGAAAGGCCTGCAACTGCTGTTCGAGACTCTCCTCGGCCATATCTCGCACGAACGGAATCGTGCGTCTCGAAAAATATAGGGCGCGGCCCGCGGCACTGACAACGACTTTCACCACGTTGGGGTCCGAATAATCCGAAATGTTGTTCACAAGCGTGGCAGCCGTCGTCATTTCCGCCTCACTCAAGGCACCGGCCACCGCGTCGATCACCTCCGGAGCAATCAACGGTTCATCGCCCTGTACATTCACTACGGCATCACAATCGCGCCGCGCTGCCACCTCCGCGATCCGGTCCGTGCCGCTGAGATGATTGGTACGCGTCATCTCTACCGAGCAAAACTCCCGCGCCACCTCCGCAATACGCTCGTCATCCGTGGCCACAATGACTTCGGTCAGACTCGTCGCCTCGCGGCAACGTTCCACCACATGCTGCACCAGCGGCTTGCCCGCGATAAGATGCAGCGGTTTGCCGGGAAACCGCGTGGACGCATAACGCGCTGGAATAATGCCGATGATGTTCATGCCTGTTCCAAAATCCAATCCACCGCACCGACCACGTCATCCACCACGGCGGCGCGCACCACGAGAGTCGGCTCGGCCTGTTCGAGTTCCGCACCGTAACCCGTACGCACCAGAATGCTCTGTTTCACGCCAGCATTCCAGCCACATTCGAGATCGGCGGCCTTGTCCCCCACCATATAGCTTTGCTCAAGGCTGATGCCAAATTCCAGGGAGGCATCATGCAGAAATTGGGGGCTGGGCTTGCGGCCGGAGCTATCTTCCTCAGGAGATTCGGGCGCAAAATAAATTTTCTCAAAAGCGACGCCATCAGAAGCCGCCAACTCGCTCGATAATTTGTTGTTCACCGCATGCATGTCGGCCTCGGTGTAATAGCCGCGGCCGATGCCCGATTGGTTGGTGACGATGAACAGCCTGTATCCGGCATCCATCAGACGGCGCAGGGCCAAGCCGCTGCCGGGGATGATCTCGAGTTGATCGGGGTCGTGCAGATAATGCCGCTCCACATTGAGCGTACCGTCGCGATCGAGGAAAACGGCGCGGTTCATGCGAAGCTGGCGGCCAGTTCCTTGGGCGTCACGGTAGCCGTGCCGATTTTCCCGACCACCACGCCGGCGGCGTGATTGGCGAACAAGGTGGCTTCCAACGGCGACGCGCCGGCCGCAATAGCCGCGGTGAAGCTGGCGATCACGGTGTCGCCGGCACCGGAGACATCGTACACCTCCTGCGCCACCGTGGGGATCACCACCGGTCGTGCGCCGCGTTGGGCCAGTAGCATGCCTTGTTCGCTCAAGGTCACGAGTAACAACGCCGGCTGATACGCCGCCTGCACGGCTTTCACCGCGGTTATCAAATTTTTGTCGCGCAACGGATTTGAGTGACGCGTTTCGTCTGTGAGTCCGGCGAGTTCAAAGAGCTCCCCCCGATTGGGAGTAATCAACGACAACCCGCTAATATCCAATTGATGCGAGGGCTTTGGGTCCAAGCTTAGCCAAATACCGCGCGGCCGGCAGAGGGCACGTAGGCCTTCAAGCAGTTCCTGCGTTACCACGCCCTTATTGTAATCAGCCACCACAATAGCGCCTGTACCGGCCAGTTCCTTCTCAACGGCACTCAACAACCGCTTGGTGGTGCGACTGTCTCCGGCCTGCTTCGTTTCGCGATCAATCCGCACCACCTGCTGTTGATGCGCCACCACGCGCGTCTTACGGGTGGTCATACGGTCACTCACCGGTTTCAGGCCGCCGCTGCCCACAGCGTCCCCCTTCAGTAACGCCCGCAGCCGCTTGGCGCCATCGTCCTTGCCCACCAGACCGAACAATTCCACGACCGTGCCCAGCGCCGTGAGGTTGCGCGCCACATTAGCAGCACCACCAGGCATGAAACTTTCACGGTCAAACTCCACTACCGGCACTGGGGCCTCCGGAGAAATACGTTTTACGTGACCCCAGAGAAACTGATCCAGCATCACATCGCCAATCACAAGCACGCGGCTCGTGGAAGCAGTCCGCATCAGGCTTCTTACACGTGAGATTGTGAGGGTTTTACTCATCCAAAAAAGCGGTCAACGGACTAGTCGCCTGCGCTGTAGCGTGGGTGGCGCCCAGACCGATTTCATACGCCATGCGGCCGGCTTCCACTGCCTGCGAAAAGGCACGAGCCATACGGCAGGGATCGTCATTCACAGCAATGGCAGTATTCACCAACGCGGCGTCCGCGCCCAGCTCCATTGCCTCGGCGGCGTGACTCGGCGCGCCAATGCCAGCATCGACAACCACCGGCACGGTGGCTTGATCGAGGATAATGCGAATTTGATCGCGTGTTTGCAGGCCCCCATTGCTGCCTATCGGCGCCCCCAAAGGCATGACGGTGGCGCAGCCCACTTCCTGAAGGCGCTTAGCGATTACGGGATCAGCGTTGATATAGGGCAACACAGTGAAGCCTTCCTGCACCAATTGCTCGGCGGCCGCCAGCGTTTCCACTGGATCAGGCAGGAGATAGCGAGGGTCCGGATGGATCTCAAGCTTCACCCACCTAGGCAACCCGGCCGCCACCGCCAAGCGCGCTAGGCGCACAGCTTCCTCGGCATTCATCGCGCCGCTGGTATTGGGCAGCAACAGATATTTCTCCGGATCAATGAACTCGAGAATATTGGCGAAAGGATCTTTTTCACCGCTGAGATCGGCGCGGCGCAGGGCGACGGTCACCATCTCGGTGTCACTAGCCTCAAGGGCGTCGCGCATCAGCTCGGGCGACGCGAATTTCCCCGTGCCCAAAATCAGGCGCGAAGCAAACTCGCGATCGGCAATCTTCAACGGCGCCACAGCCACGCGGCGAAGGTACGCCGAACGCCCGCCAGCGTCGAGGCTGTCTTGATTTTCCCTCGCTCACGCGCAGGTTTTGGTTGATGTTAACCCCAGTGAACGCGCTTTCCCAACTGGGCCAACGCACTTCGGAGCCGCCGATTTCCTGGCTGATGAAAGAGGCCCTGCAACGCCCCGGCCTCATTTCACTGGCCGCCGGATTTACCGACAACCCATCACTGCCTGTCCGGGAAACGCACGCGATTGTCGAGGGCCTGCTCCGCGGTGCCCAAGGCCAACCGCCCCTGCAATACGGCACCACGGCCGGCGATGCCCATCTGCGCCAGCTCACCGCCGCCCGTCTCGCACATCTGGATGACCGACCCGCCCAGGCCGCGGCCTACACTCCGGAACGCCTACTCGTTACGCATGGATCGCAGCAGCTCCTGTATATTCTGTCCGAAATCCTGTTTGATCCCGGCGATCTTGTGCTGGTAGAGGATCCCTCGTACTTCGTGTATCTCGGCATCATGCAAAGCCACGACATTCACGGGCGCGGCATCCGCATGGAGGCCGATGGCATTGATCTGGCGCATTTGGAAGCGACTCTGAATCAACTCGAACAAGCCGGCGAACTGCCGAGATTGAAGGCGCTGTATCTGGTCAGTTACCACAGCAATCCTGCGGGCATCACCACCAGCGCGGCTAAAAAGGCGGCCGCTTTGAAGCTGTTGCGGCGGTACGAAAAGACGGCAGGACATCCGATTTATTTGATCGAAGACGCCGCCTACCGCGAGCTGCGTTTTGTGGGCGAGGATACGCCCAGCGCCCTGAGTATGGATCGACGAGCCAATCGCGTGGTGTACACCAGCACGTTCAGTAAACCATTCGCCACCGGCGTGCGTGTGGGCTTTGGCCTGTTGCCCGAGCCGCTGCTAACGGCGGCGTTGCGGGTAAAGGGCAACCACGATTTCGGCACGGCTAATTTCCTACAACAAATTTTGTCCCAAGCTCTGACCAACGGCAGCTACGAAACACAAGTGGCCAAACTGCGCCGCCGCTACGCGCGCAAGGCCAAGGTCATGACGCAAGCCTGCACGGCCCATTTTCCGGACGCCGTGCAGTGGGAGAACCCGACCGGCGGCTTGTACGTCTGGGCGCGGCTCCCGGCCAAAGTACGCAGCGGTCTGAAGAGCGCTTTATTTGAGGCGGCCCTACGCCACAAGGTTCTCTATGTGCCGGGCAGCTTGTGCTACTGCGATGATACGACCCGCCGCAAACCGAATAGCGAACTACGCCTCAGCTACGGCAATGCCAGCCTGAAGGAGATCGAGGAAGGTATCGCGCGATTGGGGGGGGCGTTGAAAAAAGTGCTCTGAGCAAAAAACGGCGCCCGTTTCCGGACGCCGTCGTGATTCATCGGATGCCAACCTTAGCTGGCGATCTCGGCGTTGTAGAACTCCTGCCAGTCGTCGAGGTTGTTCAGGTTCACCGCGTCATCCGGGCCGGCGTCAATACCGCAGGCGCTGAGAATGCCGGCCTTGGTGTCCGCATCGTGGTTGTAGCCGGCGATGGCGGCGTTCAAGCCGTCAACAGATTCGCTGTCCAGCTTCGCGCCTTCTTGGTTTTGGATCCAGGCCTCGAACTGGGTGTAGGAGGGCTTCTCGTTAGTGATGTA
>DPAW01000143.1 GCA_003517285.1 Verrucomicrobiales bacterium | reverse complement strand
TCCGGCAACCGGTGCACCTGCATGGTGAGCTCGGTGATCACTCCCAGAATCCCTTCGCTGCCCACGCACAACCGACGCACGTCAATGCCGTTGGAGGAATTGGGAACCGTACGGGTCACGATTGTGCCGCTGGGGGTCACCATGCGCAGGGCGATCACCATGTCCTCAATCTTGCCATACTTGTCACTCTGCATGCCAGCCGAACGCGTAGCCACCCAACCGCCGAGTGTAGAATGCACAAAGGAATCGGGGAAATGCCCCAGCGTCACGCCTTCGGCCTCCAGTTGTTCCTCCATGTGCGGCCCGTACACGCCGGGTTGAATCCGGGCGATCAGGGATTTTTTATCTACCTCCAGCACCCGATGCATGCGGCACATGTCGAGGCTAACAATGAATCGGTTTTCGCGATCCTTGGGCTCCAAACAACCAGCGATGTTGGAGCCACCGCCAAAAGGAATGAGCACTGCATTGTGCTCATGCGCGGCCTTCACGATGGACACCACGTCCTCTTCGCTGGCGGGATAAACCACGAGGTCCGGCGCAAAATCCACCTGCCCGCGGCGTAACCGAAACAAATCACGGAAGGCCTTGCCGGCCGCATGCACCAGACGATCCTTTTTGGTGGCGGATAATTGATCGGCATCCAATGCGGTTTCCAGCGCCGTTGTGAAGGGAGCATTTGTCTTGGCCGCCGGCAGGTCGATTTCCTCAAAGGAAACGGGCAGCGTACGATGATCATCAGTCAAGCCCAGCTCACCCTTGAGATACGGCCAAAGCTTCGGCTTATCAGCATCGCTAAAGGTGACGTCCTCGTCGCCCCAGCCCCACCATTTCATGTGCCGCACAGTTGGATCAGCCATGCAGTTCCTTCAGCTTGCGAATGCGTGATTCCATTTCGGTGGTGATGGCCGTGTAGATCGACCGTCCGCCGCCATTTTCCTCAGCAAAACGGTGCGGGTCAATCGCTTCGCCGATATAAATGCGTACTCGCGTCGGGCGAATGATCTTCACGCCCTTGGGATAAGCGCGGTAGGTACCGTCGATATATACCGGCACAATGGGCAGATTCAGCTCAGTGGCAATCATCGCCGCGCCCTTTTTCATGGTCGCCATATCGCCGGACTGCGACCGCGTACCTTCGGGGTAAATGATGATGCTGCGATTGCGGTGAGAGGTGAATTCCCGACAGGCCACCATCAACCGCACAACGCTCTCGCGTGACGCGCCGCGATCGGCCGGGATCAGATTCATCAGGCGGGATAGAAAATTGTTCCGGCTCTTGTTATCGAAGAAATAATCCTTCGCCGCCACCATGCCGTACTGGTCGAAATCCTCCCCGCCGGCATACATCAAGGCCGCGCTGTCCATATGGCTGCAGTGGTTACTGCAAAAGATAAACGGCGCACTCGGCAAGTTCTCGCGGCCCTCCACCTTGGCCGGACACCAGAGATTGAATAGCGCGCGGCAGAAGAGCTCAAAGCACTTGTGCCAGAACGCGGTCACCCCGCGCGGATCACGCCTCAGGTACGCGTATTCCGGGTCCAGCTCCGCTTGCTTCAGCTTGTCCTGAAAGGTCGACAACCTTATCTCCCAAATTTCGCGTGGGCCTCAGCAAACTCGTTGCTGACAATCGCGCCCGCCAATGAAATCTCCAGTGCCAGTGCCGAGGCGCAAATGATCTCCGCCAGTTTACGCGAGGAATACTGTCCGCCAGCGCAGCCCACCAACTGCAGGTTGCCGTGCTGAGCATTCAAGCGCGTGGCGCCGCCCACCGTGCCGACCGTGAGGCTCGGCATGCTGAGCGTGGCATACAAATCTTCACCGCGTTTTTCGTAGGTGGCAATACCGATGGCGTTCTCCGCCACGCAGGCTACATCCTGCCCCAGTGCCAGATACAATGCCGCCAGCGCATTGGCCACGTGCAGGTTCATTCCCAGCAGGCCGGCCATCTGCGATCCGAGATGTTTGTCCACCAACGCCTCCAAAATCTCATCAGCCGAGACGCGCAGCAGCTTTTTCAACACCCGATTGGGCACCTGAAAGCTGGCAATCACATGATGCCCGCGGCCTTTCATGAGGCTGCGTTGCGCGGGGTTTTTGTCCGCGTTGAAATTGCTTTCCACCAGATAGCGGTATGGCGTGCCGTTGGAGAGATTCTCCACGATGTACCGGCAGGCGGCGTCGGTGCTGAGCGTCACCATGTTCTGACCGGCGGCCTCTGCGGTGTCGTAAATGAAATCCAGAATCACCCGGTTATGGATGGGGATCTTGTCGATGCGCAGCAGCTTGCCGTGGCGTGTGGTGCTCTCAGCAGCCGCCTTGATTTCATCGTAATGCGAATCCACCTGCTTCACGAACTCGAGTGCCTGCTCGATTTCACTGAAGCGAAACACCGGTGCGCGCGATAGCTCCTGCTTCACATGCCGCGTCTTGATGCCGCCGCTGCGGTGCGTGAGATAGAAGCCGCGCGTCATGGAAAGCGACAACGTGCCTTCCACCGTGCACAACGGCACATAAAAATCCCCCTGCGCGTAGGTGCCATCGATCTTGAGCGGGCCGGACACACTTTGCGGCAGGCCTACGAAGCCCACGTGGTTCTCGATCAAGCCCTTGAGGTTATCCGGTTCATCCAGGGCAAACTCCGGCATCGCGTGCCCTGTCTGCTCCTTCAACCAGAGCCGGCGCGCCTCGGTATCCGCCTGGGTATAGCCCCGCGGTGGTGTGAGTTTATTCATTATGTTTGGCCAAAAATCCCCTAAAAGGGGTCACCTGCGTCGTTGGGTCTGTTGCAAACAGGCGGCCGAAATCTACCCAGACACCCCCCATCGTCCAGCATTACTTATGCTCCCCCCGCCCCAGCCACACCGGTAAAAGCACCAGCGCCGCCAGCAACGCCCCGGCCAGTCCCACCGCCAATAACAGCCCGAAATGCACCACCGGCGGAAAGACTGACACCCAAAACACCATCATCATGCCCACCAAAATGATGGTGGTCGCCACAATCGGCCGCCCTTTCACCCGCAATGCCGACCGGGTGGCTTCGGCCGGACTAGCACCCGCCTGCCGTTCATCCCGCCAATGCGTGATAAAATGAATCGTATCATCCACCGCCACGCCCATCGCGATGGCCGCTACCATGATGGTGATCGAATTCAAAGGCACACCGGCAACCCCCTGCAGGGCAATGATCATTCCTACCGGCAACAAATTCACCGCCAACGCAAGCGCGGCCAATCCAACCGACCGCCACAGCACGGTGAGAATCACGCCGATGACGCACACGGACCATCCCACACTACGGCGTTGGCTGCGCACAATCCGCCGGTCTGCTTCGAGGATGCTGCGAATGCCGTTTTCCGCGGAGACTGTCACATTGGTCGGCGCTGCGGCGCGCGCTTCGGTTTCCACACGCTCTAGGAGATTCAGATATTCGCTGCTCGGCATATCGCGCGTGCGCAGAGTGAGCTGGGCGGTTTGAAAATTGGTGTCGCACAACATCGTCAGAAACGGCAACTGCTCTTTCTGCGAAGTCACAAGGCCGGAAAAGAGCGCGGTCATCAGTGGATTTTCCGGCAGACGAAACATCCCTTCCCGGCCGCCTTCCCATACCTCGTTAATCGCCGCCATCAATTGCGTGTAGGAATACACAGCCGTCACCCCCGGCTCGCGCGCCGCCATCTGATGCACCGAATCGAGGTATTGCAGGAAATACGGATTGTTCAACCCGTTCGTCATTCCCGAATCCACCTGAACCTGCACCACGTTGATCCCGCCGTAGGCTTCATCCATTTCCTCAATCATCACGCGCGTTGGGCTGTCACGGTTCAGGAACTCCACTGCGCGCACATCCGTCCGCACCTGACTCAATCCCGCCACCAGCAACACCGCGCTCAACACCAGCAACACCGCCATCGGCTGGCGCACCGCCTGCATCCGATCCGCCCAGGCCCGCCAACTGGAGTAATCCGCATCCGGTTTGCCGTCAGGCACTGGTTTAGCTTGAGAGGCAGATCGGTTTGCAAACAACAACGGCAGCCATGCCAAGCCCGGCCCGAAAGTCAGCCCGAACAACATCGCAATCCCGCTCGCGCCCAGCACACCGAATTCGCGCAATTGCTCCACATCACTGGCCAGCAGAGCCAGCAATCCCGTGATAGTCGTCAGCGCCGCAAACCCACTGGCGCGCAGCACTTCCCGGCCCATTGATTTCACCGCCGTCATCACCTCCTCGCCGGCCAACCAGGCGCGCTGAAACGAGGTCGCCACATGCGTCAACAGTGTGAGATGCACCGCGCTCAACAACGGCACCAACAACACCGTGAAAATATTCAGCTGCTGACCGGACAACTGATACAGCGCCGGTAACAACACCAACCCCATCACTTGGTTCGCCAGCACATAAACCATCAGGCGCGGTGTCCGACGAAAGGTGATGGTCAGCACCACCAATAACAACCCCAACGCCGCCGGCACAAACCGCACGGCATCCGCCTTAACGGCGGTTCGAATTTCATGCTCAATCAACGGCAACCCGATCGCGTTCACCGAATAGCCGCGCTGCCGGAATTGGTCCAAAACCGTGCCGATTTCCCGGTCAAACACCGCCTGCTCTTCCGGTGTCACCAACGGCCGGGTGTAATTAGCTAGGATCACCGTGTGCCGACCGTTTTCCGCTACCAAAATATTCCGAGCATAAGGATGCTCCTGCGACCAATGCCGCAACTCGCTCATCCCCGCGGCATCCAGCCTCGACGGCACAATATTTTCCCAGACCAACCCAAATCCCTGCCGCACGGGCCGCTGAGCGGTTACCAAACTATGCACGTTGGTTATGGAAAACACCCGGCCCTGAACATTAGTCACTTCAGTTGCCGCACCGGACACTTTTCCCAGTGCCCAAGTTACCTCGCGGATCAATTCCAACCCCGCGGGCGAGTACACCTCGCCGCAATCCAGACTAACCGCAATCGGCACGGTCTCTCCTAGCACCTCCCTCGCAATATCGTAGCTTTGCAAATTGCGTTGATCGCCCGAAAGCAGATCATTCATCTCCGTGTCCACTTCGAGGTTGGCCATCCACACTGAAATCACGCAAGCCGCCAGCAACCCACACAGGGTGGCGCGCGGGAAATGCAGAAATGGCTCACTCAACATCTTCACGTCACCCGCTTTTACGATGAACACCGGCCGAGCACGAACCTTTTCAGGCAGCCACCGGTCAAAAGGAATTCCGTGACAGCCGTCCCGCACACGTTACCATCACCTCATGCTTTCCCGCAGAAACTGGCTACTCACAGCCTCCCTTGCTTCCGACCTACCCTTAACCGGCCTGGCCCAACTCCAACCCGCCGCGCGCCCCGGCCGCACGGAACCGGG
>DPAW01000058.1:564-5534 GCA_003517285.1 Verrucomicrobiales bacterium | reverse complement strand
ACCAGCAGCTTGGCCATCAATTGCGTGATGCCGCTATTACCCATTTTCTCGGCCAACACCCCGCCCTGAAACATACCGCGCAACTGCACAAACGGCAGGCGATGATCTTCCTTGAGCAGCAGGGTTAGCCCGTTGAAAAATTCCACTTTTTGAATGGGCCCCGTTTCGTGTTGCAAATGCGCTCCATTCATGGCCGGCGTGCCGCCTTCGGGCAGCAGCGCATACAAAGTGCGGTTGGTCGGCTGCAGGTAGGTATTGGCCACACGCTGAATGTCATCCGGCTGCACGAATTTCACATCCTCCAGATAACGATCCGAGAAATCGAGGTCATTGACCGAGATCCAGCAATCACCGAGATTTTGCGCCTGCCCTTCCATGGTCTTGCGTGTGCCCAGCGTGCCAGAGATGAATTGCTTCACCACCTTATCCAGCTCCGCCGATTCCACAGCTTTGTCCTTTAGCTGCTCCACTTCCGCCAACAGCGCCTTGCAAGCCGGTTCAAATTTATCATCATTCACCACCGCGCTCAGTCCGAATAAACCGCTTTCGGTCGGGGTATAGGTCCACGCATCAGCGCTGTTTACCAAACCCTTGCCTTCGCGGATCCGCTGATATAGGCGGCTGCTGCGGCCGCTGCCCAACAGCGTAGCGAGTACATCCAAGGCCGGCAGATCTGGATGCCGCACATCGGGCACGTGCCAAGAATAATGTAAATGCCCCAGTTGAATCGGGGCCTCTTCCGTCACTTCGCGCGGAGCGGTTTGGCGGGGTTCTGCGGGGATCAATAGGGGCGGCGCCGGTTTGGCTTTGTTGGCCGCAAAAGCCTCGGCGACTTGGGTCACGACTTCGTCGGCGTTAATGTCGCCCACGATCACGTAAAAGACATTGGCGGGAATGTAGCGGGATCGGTAGTAGCCCACGATGTCGTTCCGACGGAGTTCGTTGAAGATGTCCGGATAGCCGATCACCGTGTGACGATACGGGCTGGTGGTGTAGGCGGTTTCGAAGAGACGCCGACTGGCGCGGCGACCGGGATCGTCCTGGCCCATGTCGATCTCGCGCCGGATGACGTCCAGTTCCTTTTCCAGTTCCGCCTCGGGCAAGGTGGCGTGCTGCATGATGTCGCACAAAATATCAACAGCCACGCGCGCGCCGGTGTTGGGGACATCAATGTAATACACCGTGCGATCAAAAGAGGTGTAGGCGTTCATGTAGCCGCCGGCCTCCTGCACTTCCTGATCAATGCGGCCCACCCCACGAGATTCGGTGCCCTTGAAGAGCATGTGCTCCAAAATGTGCGACAATCCGGCCCCGAGCCAATCCCCTTCATGGATGCTGCCCGTCTTGGCCCAGGCTTGGGCGGACACCACGGGCGCACTGTGATCTTCGCGCACAATCACGGTGAGGCCGTTGTCCAGAGTCACCAAACGGGTATCCCCGGCGGAATTTAGGCGGGCAACAGGATTGGGCGATCCATCGGGCATGGAAGCGGAGCGTAGCTCGGGAAACGGTGCGCGGCGAGATTATTGCTTATCCGAAGATTTCGGCTCGGAGGGTTGGCCGGAGCGATCGTTATCCGAATCAGCCACGGGCGTGATATTGCGCTGGGCGGAATCCGTTGAGGGCGCTGCCGTTTCAGGCGGCAGGAAGGGTTTGCGAAAGGCATCCTCGAAATCGTACCCGCCAGAGAAATCATCACGGGAATCTTCGTCGGTCTTGGCAAGCAACTCGTGCTCCACCATGTTGAACACGATCTCCCCGAAATCTTCACAGCGCCGAATACCCCATTCACCGAGCACCATCATGGCCATCGGGCCGTACTCCTCCAGCGCATGCGAGCGCATGCCGCCCAGCAGTTCTTGGCCGCTGATATGGCGCACGGTGCCTTCCTGCTGCTTGGAAATGGATTGCTGGGTGTAATCGAGCCCTTCCCGCACAAAATGATACGCATCGCGATGGTAACGCGGATCCTCCGCGATAATCCCGTCTAGTACTTCGTCGTAACTTTCTCTGTGTATCATTTTTGTTCAACCGGCATGGAGGCGGCCGCGGGCGCCGTCGAGGCGCGCCATTGTTTCACTACAAATCCCGTGACCAGCAAGGCCACCACCACAATGAGCACTTTTTGCTCCTGCGGCGTGAGATACGGCATGGAGACAATCTACCAGATCCGTCACTTGGCCGCAATATTCACCAATTTATTCGGCACAACGATGACTTTCTTTATCTCTTTTCCGGAAATAAATTGCTGCACTTTCTCGCATTCGAGAGCCAATTGCTCGATTTCCTCGCGCGGCGTGTCGGGCGCGATGACGATGTGGCCGCGGAGTTTGCCGTTAACCTGCACAGGAAATTCGATGGTGTCCTCCACCAAATAGGCGTCGTCATGCACCGGCCATGGTTGATAAGCCAACGTGCCACCGTGCGCAGTGTCCAGGCGGGCGGCCAAATCTTCGGCCAGATGTGGCGCGAAGGGGTTCAGCAGATTGAGGAACGTGCCCAACACCGCGCGAGGACGCGTATCCCACTTGGAGGCTTCATTACTGAAAACCATGAGCGCGGAGATCGCCGTGTTGAACCGCATGCCTTCGAGGTCTTCGGTGACCTTCTTGATGCAGGCGTGCAGTGCCTTCAATTGTTCATCCGTCGGTTCCGCATCCGAAATGGACGGGTGGAGTTTCAACTCCGCCAAACCAGCCTCGGCGGAATCCGGCGCGACGGTGACGGCTTGCTCGTAATCCTTGTAGCTACTGTCATCGATGAACAACCGCCAAACGCGGCCGAGAAACCGGTATACGCCCTCAACACCCTGTGTGCTCCACGGCTTCATCATCTCCAACGGGCCCATGAACATTTCGTACAGGCGGAAGGCGTCGGCGCCGTATTCGCCAATCACCACGTCGGGATTGATCACGTTGCCGCGGCTCTTGCTCATCTTCTGGCCGTCCTCGCCTAGGATGATGCCCTGATTGACCAACCGCTGGAACGGTTCCGGCGTGGAGACATGACCGAGATCAAACAGCACTTTGTGCCAGAACCGCGCGTACAGCAGGTGCAACACTGCATGTTCCGTGCCGCCCACATAGAGGTCGACATTCATCCAGTATTTCTCAGCCGCCTCTCCGACAAAGCGCTCGTCGTTCTGCGCGTCGAGATACCGCAGGTAATACCAGCAACTGCCCGCCCATTGGGGCATGGTGTTGGTCTCGCGCAGAACGCCATCGGGCAGATTCACCCAACCTGCCGCGCGCGCCAGTGGCGGATCGCCCTCGGCGGTGGGCTTATAATCATCCAGCTCCGGCGGCAGCAGCGGCAGTTCGCTCTCGGCAATCGCCTCGTGCCGGCCATCGCGCCAGACGATCGGGAATGGCTCGCCCCAGTAACGCTGCCGACTGAACAGCCAGTCGCGCAGCTTGAAATTAATCGTGCGCTTACCTTTGCCGTTTTCCTGCAGCCAATCGGTGATCTTCGCCTTGGCTTCCGGCGTTGGCAGGCCAGTAAGAAATCCGCTCTCCACGCTCGTCCCGTTGCCGGTGAATCCCAGCGATTCCCCTTCCGGCGCCTCCACCACCACGCGGACGGGCAGTTCAAATTTCTGCGCAAACTCCAGATCGCGCTCATCATGTGCCGGCACGGCCATGATCGCGCCGGTGCCATAGCTGGAGAGCACGTAATCCGCGATCCAAATTGGCACGGGTTCGTCGTTCACCGGATTAATCGCGTACGCGCCGGTGAACACGCCGGTCTTATCCTTCGCCAACTCCGTGCGCTCCAGATCGCTCTTGCGCGCGGCCGCCTCACGATACGCCGCCACCGCTTCGCGCTGCGCCTCGGTGGTGAGCGCGTCCACCAATTCATGCTCCGGCGACAACACCATGTACGTCGCCCCAAACAACGTGTCCGGACGCGTGGTAAACACCACAATCTCTTCACCGGAATCCTGAACCGTGAACGTAACCTCCGCCCCTTCACTACGACCGATCCAGTTCCGTTGCATTTCCTTCAACGAATCACTCCAGTCGATCGTGTCCAAATCATCCAGCAACCGCTGAGCAAACGCCGTGATCCGCAGCATCCATTGGCGCATTGGCTTGCGCACCACCGGATGTCCGCCCACCTCGCTCTTCCCATCGATCACCTCCTCATTGGCCAGCACCGTGCCCAGTTCCGGACACCAGTTCACCGGCGCATGGGAAACATACGTGAGCCGATGCTCGTCACGATACGCGCGTTTAGCCTCGTCGCTCGCCACATCGTTCGGATACTTCAGGGTATCGATCGACTCAGCCTTGTTGGTGGCGGGGTTAAACCACGAATTGTACAACTGCAGGAAAATCCATTGGCTCCACTTGAAATACCCCGGCTCGGTGGTGTTCGCCTCACGGGTCCAATCGTAGCTGAAGCCGAGGCTCTTGATCTGTCGCTTGAAGTTGGCGACATTTTCCTCGGTCGTCTGGCGCGGATGTTGGCCGGTCTTGATCGCGTACTGCTCGGCGGGCAAGCCAAAGGCATCCCAGCCCATCGGATGCAGCACATGCTTACCGCGCATGCGCTCAAAGCGAGCGAGGATATCGGTGGCCGTGTAGCCTTCCGGATGGCCCACGTGTAGGCCCGCGCCCGAGGGGTAAGGAAACATGTCGAGGATGTAGTATTTTTCGAGGCTCTCCGGCGCCGCCTCGCCATGGCGCCCGGCAAAGGGATGCTCGGCCGCCGGCGGTTCACCGGGGTTAAAGGCACGGAATGTTTCCTGCGCATCCCACCGGTTCTGCCATTGAGGCTCGATGAGATGGAACGGATATTGGCGGCGCATCTGCGGCATGGGGCGGGGATAATGGTGAAAACCGCCGCCCGCTGCAATGGCGGATTGTCAGTAACCCGTCATTGCCGATTTTTGATTTCATCCCAAAATTCGCCCTCCCGACGCCAAGGATACTTGTCATGGAATGGATTGCATCACCTGAGGCTTGGAT
>DPAW01000058.1:0-191 GCA_003517285.1 Verrucomicrobiales bacterium | reverse complement strand
AGCATTCTCGTTGACCGGCTGCCCGAGCATCAACAAAAGAAAGCCCGCCTCACCGGCCTCGCCCTAGCCATGGTGCTGCGCATTCTCTTGCTGTTGTCTATCAGTTGGGTGATGGGACTGACCAAGGATTTGTTCGGCGTCGCCGGCCATGGATTTTCCGGGCGCGATTTAATTCTCCTCTTCGGCGGGTT
>DPAW01000353.1:5327-6919 GCA_003517285.1 Verrucomicrobiales bacterium | reverse complement strand
CCCGGTGTGGATCCGCATCTATACAAGGCCAGCGCTAATGACGTCACTAAGCTTCAGGACGCTGAAATCATATTTTATGTTGGCCTGTTGCTTGAAGGTAAAATGGAGCAAGTGCTGGGCAAGCTGAAGGACGGCGGTAAGCCGGTGTATGCCGTTACCCAGGATTTGCAAAAAACCAAGCTGCTCGATTCGGGCGAGTACGAGGATCACTTTGATCCGCACGTTTGGTTTGAAGTGATTTTGTGGAAAGAGACCATTGATGTGGTGGTCGCCGGTCTGAGCAAAGCAGACCCGGACCGCAAGGCCGATTACGAGGCTAACGGCAAGGCAGCCAAGGAAAAGATGGAGGATTTGCAAACGTGGGTCACGGAAAAGGTGAACGAATTGCCCGTTGAAAAACGTCTGCTGGTAACCAGCCATGACGCGTACAACTACTTCGGCCGCGCGTATGGATTCAAGGTGGTGGGCCTGCAGGGTATTTCCACCGTCTCGGAAGCGGGCTTGGCTGACCGCACCAAGCTGGTCGACTTCATTAAGGAACAGAAGGTGAAATCCATTTTTGTGGAGACCACGGTGAACCCGGATGCCATCAAGGCGATAGCCACGGATGCTGAGGTAACCATTGGTGGCGAATTATTTTCCGATGCCATGGGCGAACTCGGCCAAATGGAAGGGGAGCTCGATCTCGGTACCTACGAGGGCATGATCAAGCACAACATCAGCACCATCGTCAATGCCCTCAGGTAAGTCATGTTCTAATCAAGCTTTCTTCCAAGGTTGCGGCAGCCTGTCGCAATGGTATTGCCAGAGATGTAAAGAATTTTGAAAAGCAAACACATCATGTTGGGCATGGCCTTGGCCGCCCAAGGACTTATGGCGCAGGGTGATCCAGCAACACGGATCGTTTCTGCAGCTGAAGCAAATGGGATTAAGGATGCGCCCGAATCCATTTGGGATAGTGCCGGGTTGCCCGGGAATTGGGGCGGTGCGCGTAGTGAGTTGTTGGAAAAGGGCTACGAGTTTGCCTTCGAGTACACCGCTGAAGGTTTTAGCAATGTGTCCGGAGGCTTAAAGACCGGTAGTGTGTATAACGGCCTTGGCTATGGTGCGGTGGATGTAAATGGTGAAACGGCTCTGGGCGTGGAAGGATTAAGTCTTCGCGTGAGTACCTTATGGACGCATGGCGTGAGCCCCGGTCAGTATGCCGGTGATGAACTGACTATCAGCAATATAGATGCGTATGATGGGTTGCGGCTGTATGAGGTGTTCGCCGAAAAGAGTTTCGGGCAGTTGAATGTGCGCATGGGTAATCTGCTGGCGGATGAGGAATTCGTCGGGGCGGAATATGGCGGCGCACTAATTAATGCTGCATTTGGTCAGCCTACATTTTGGGCGGCCAATACTTTAAATACCGGCCCGGCCTTTAACGTTGCCGGTTTGGGTGTGCGTTTTAGGTATGACTTTGATGAGGCCCGGTACGCGCAATTCGGAATCTATGATGGCGATACCTTCGATGATGCTGGAGGAGATGCCACGATCAATCAGCACGGCACGCACTTCGAACTTGGTAACGGCCAAGGATGGACGAGCCT
>DPAW01000353.1:0-4945 GCA_003517285.1 Verrucomicrobiales bacterium | reverse complement strand
GCCTGGTATCACTCCAGTGAATTCGACACCAACGCCGGCGGTAAGAAGGAAGGCAATGGCGGTATCTATGGCGCCGTGGACAAGATGCTCACCCGTGATGCTCTCGGCGCCTTTGCGCGACTGGGAATCAGTGAGCGCGACCGCAGCCGGTTCCATTGGGTGCTGGATACCGGGTTTAACTACACGGGGCTTATCCCCGGACGGGATGAGGATGTGACTGCCCTGGGTTTTGTGTATGGCAAACATAGCAGTGACATTACTACTAACAAATCCCGTGAAGCAGTGGTGGAACTAACCCATCAGTTTCAGGTAAGCCCCTCGGTGTATATACAACCCGATATCCAATGGATTAAACGACCCAGTGGTGATACGAGTATAGACGACGCGCTGGTGATTGGCTTACGTGCCGGATTCACATTTTAAATGAGCACACACAAGGCAAAACCGGAAACCCCTGTGCCACTTGAGATTCATGACCTCACGGTTGCCTATCATAAGCGGCCGGTGTTGTGGGGGGTAGATGTTGAGGTTTCGGCTGGGCAACTTGTTGGGGTTATCGGCCCCAACGGCGCAGGAAAATCCACCTTGATCAAGGCGGCCATGGGGTTGCTGCCGGTGAGCAGCGGCTGGGTCAAGGTCTTTGGCCAACCGGTAAAGGATAATCTCCGCCGCGTGGGCTATGTGCCTCAGCGTGAATCGGTGGATTGGGATTTTCCGGTGAGCGTCATGGATGTTGTACTTATGGGGCGCTACGGGCATCTCGGCCTGTTTAAGCGGCCTAGGCAGGAAGACCGCGAGGTTGCCCGAGAGTGCCTTGAAAAGGTGAAGATGTTGCCGTACGCCGACCGGCAGATTTCCAACCTCTCCGGCGGCCAACAGCAACGGGTGTTCCTAGCGCGAGCACTGGCACAGGAGAGTGATCTGTATTTCATGGATGAACCGTTCGCCGGCGTGGATGCCGCCACCGAGGCAGCCATTGTGACGATTCTCCAAGAGCTCAAAGATCAGGGCAAAACACTCCTCGTGGTACATCATGATCTACCCACGGCTAAAACCTACTTCGACAGCCTTTTGTTGCTTAATATGCGGGTGGTAGCATTTGGCCCCACCGAAGAGGTGTTTAACTACGACCTCCTGCAGAGTACCTACGGGGGGCGCCTGACCATCCTCAGTGAAGTGGCCGACGCCGTGGGCGCCAAGGCCCGTTGACCCCATGCTGCGTCTCATCCTCATTGTGCTGCTTTATCTGTGTGCGCCGGAGTTGGTGTGGGCCGAGCGCATTGGAGATATGGGGGAAACTACAGTCTGGGATCAAGCACGGCGCTTTTTCAGCCTAAAAGATCCCGCTGTGCGCTACGCATTGATGGGCTCCATTTTGTTAGGGATCAGTTGCGGGTTACTTGGCAGTTTTATCGTTGTCCGGAAGATGGCGCTATTTGGGGACACACTGTCACATGCAGTATTGCCAGGGGTGGCGCTGGGGTTCATTTGGAACATGAGTAAGGATCCGTTGGCGATTTTCATCGGTGCCACTTTGGCTGGATTGATCGGAGGCGCGCTAGTGACTTTGATCGTCCAAACGACCCGACTGAAGGAAGACACAGCTTTGGGGCTGGTGTTGGCCTCTTTTTTTGCCGTCGGCATTTGTCTGCTCACGCGCATTCAAAAGATTCCTACCGGTAATAAGGGCGGGCTTGATGATTTTCTTTTTGGGCAGGCGGCTTCCATGGGGAAGAATGATATCACTCTGATGCTGGGGGTTACGCTGTTGGTCATCGGGGTCATCACTTTTTTTTACAAGGAACTTTTGGTCACTAGTTTCGACAAGGTTTTTGCCGGGTCGGTCGGTTTGCCGGTGGCCGTCATGCACTACGCTCTGATGATGCTGTTGGCGTTCAGTGTGGTGATCGCGTTACAGGCGGTAGGCGTGGTGCTGGTATCTGCCATGCTGATCACGCCGGCCGCCGCAGCGTATTTGCTGACCGATCGGATGCATGTAATGCTGCTATTGGCTTCCATCTTCGGCGTTGCGGCGGGAGCGACCGGAGCTTTCTTATCTTATCTTGGCAACAACCTTCCGACCGGCCCTTTGATGGTGGTAGGGGCGTCATTGGTGTTCGTGTTGGCGTTCCTTTTCGGTCCGCGGCACGGGGTAATATCGCGTTGGTGGCGGCAATCCTCACGATCGGCTCAAGTGCAACGGGAGAATACCCTGAAAGCCGTGTACCATGTGCTTGAGGCTCGTTCTTTTGCAGGTGAAGGAGTGTCTTTACGCGAGCTTGCTGAGCGCCGCCGCGAGACAATTGAGGATGTGCGAGGTCAAGCACAGCAGCTGAAAAAACATGACTTAGCCACCCTGCATGAAGATGGCGAGACCGTACATCTCACGCCCGATGGCTGGCAGCGGGCGTGTGAAATTGTCCGCAACCACCGGTTGTGGGAATTGTATCTCACCAACGAGGCCCGCATTGCCCCGGATCATGTGCACGATGATGCAGAGATTATCGAGCACGTGTTAGGCGAGGAAACCGTGCGTCAACTCGAGCGTACCTTAAACCATGCCAAGGAGGATCCGCATGGCCGGCAGATTCCAGGGCTGCAGGATTTGCAATTGGGCGGCCGCAGCTTTGTCGGGCCGGAGGTCACTACCGGGTATGGGAAGCCGTTATGAATCCCGAACCCTTCATCCCTGCTTTTAACTGGCAGCAGCATGTGATCGCCCCGTGGAATGGGGAGTTGTCCATGACACTGTGGATTGTGTTGATGGGCTTTTTTGTTACCGCCTCCTGCGGATTGGTCGGCAATTATCTGATCTTACGTCGGATGGCGCTGGTGGGGGATGCCATTAGTCACAGTGTGCTCGCGGGGATCGCAGGGGTGATTGTCTTTACCGGGCACTTGCATGTGTCTGGTCTTTTTATCGGCGCGTTGATCTCTGGTGTGCTGACCGCCGTTTTGATAGAGGTGATTCACCGTTATTCCCGTGTGAAACAAGATGCCGCAATTGGTATTACCTTCACCAGCCTGTTTGCCCTCGGTGTAATCTTGATTAGCCAGCAGGCCGGCGATGTGCATATAGATGAGGAGTGCGTTTTGTATGGCGAAATTGTTTTCGTGCCTCTGGACCTGACGAAGCTGACTGTTGCGCCGGCCTTTGCGAGTACCCTGAAGGACTTACCCGGAGCGGAGGTGTACGTGACCGGTCATCAACTGGTGTTGGCTACCGATGTAATTAGAATGGGCATCGTCACGGTGCTGGTGGCGCTGTTGATTTGGACCTTTTATAAGGAACTACTGGTAAGTTCGTTTGATCCCGGTCTGGCCTTTTCATTGGGGATCAATGCCAACGTCGTCCATTACGGGTTGATGAGCCTGCTCTCAGTGGTGGTGGTGAGTGCATTTGAATCTGTGGGTGCGATTCTAGTGGTGGCGATGTTGATTTTGCCGGGAGCTACCGCGCATCTATTATCGCCCCGTCTTCCGGTAATCATGGGGCTCACTGTATTACACGCCGCCCTTAGCACCATTTTGGGTTTTCACATGGCTAAATGGTTGGATTGCTCAATTGCCGGTGCTTTGGTGGTAGCCGGTATGGGTCTGTTTGTGTTGGCCTGGATCTTTGGGATCCACGACGGGTTGCTCGGTAAATGGTTGCGCCGTCGGCGGGTGCAAGAGCTGGACTCGAATGAATTGGCTGAACCGGTTGCTTGAAGGCTTTTCAATCCGGCTTTTGTGCGGCAAAGTCCTTCCGCCTTCGGGCCCTTAGCTCAGCGGTTAGAGCAGGGGACTCATAATCCCTTGGTCGCAGGTTCGAATCCTGCAGGGCCCACCACTTTTAAAACCGCCACATAGGTGCGCATTTCTGGTGCTTTGCCTTACACACTGACATAAAAATCGGGCAGTATATGGCCCGCTCGTGGACCGGTCGCCGTGTTTTGGAAACTTTTTGGATAACCGAAAGGTAACCAGAAGGTAATCACACGATAACCGGCTAACACCAGCGAGCCATTACAGCCCATACTGAAAGTGGAAGGTATGGGACAGGAAAATTGGAAACTCGTGAGGCGCAAGAATGGTTATTATTCAGCGCGGGAAATTGGAGGCCAACGTAGGCGTGTTGCACTGGGAACGAATGACCCGCCGGTGGCCGACTTGGAAATGAAGCGGCTCTACGGGGCGGCTCAAACACCGGAGGAAAGTGTGGTGCACCTTGAATTGGGTAAAGCACACCTCAACCTATCCAACCCGCACTTGACCGAATATACCTTCGACCAGTTGTTCAAATACTGGCACGGCCAAAAACAACACGAGCAATCCACACGGGAGAGGCGTAAAGATGAAGTGGAGCGTGGTGTGTTTGCCCGTATTAAGGATTTCAAGCTATGCGACCCAAGGGCCAAGGCCATTATCGAGGCTAGTGTGCCTGAATTGGGAATCTATGCGCGGGAGGCGTTGGGCGAGTTGCAGCGACTGGCCTTTAGCTTGGAATGGATGACCACGCCGTTTGTGACGCCCATCCTGATAAAAATCAGCGCCAAGGAACGCCGCAAGACCCGCGCCATCACCCGTGAGGAGCACGAGCAATTCGTCGCCCATGAAAGCGCCGCAGCTAATCGACCGGGCGCCAAGTATGGAACCGAGCGCGCCGACTACTATCAGCTGCTCTTCCTAACCGGCGCCGCACAAACCGATGGCGCCAACCTCACCGCAGACAATGTGGACTGGAAAAAGGGCGAGCTTTCCTTCAAGCGAGCCAAAACGAGGGAGCAGTGCAGGATCGCCATCTCTGGGAGTCTCGAGACTTTGCTCAAGCGCCTCCCGAAGGAAGGGCCGCTCTTCCCGAGACTGTCCAAGCTCGACGAGCAGAAGCGCGCTCGCGACTTTCGCCGCCATGTGAAGCGCCTTGATCTGGTGTGCGAAGGTGAGGACAAGCTCACGCTGCACA
>DPAW01000158.1:2555-3546 GCA_003517285.1 Verrucomicrobiales bacterium | reverse complement strand
TTTTTTTTGCATACGGCCCAAGAGTGCCATCACAGCATTCGTTGTCAACGGGTTCGATCAGAGTTATTCACTGGTCAAGGCTCGAACGGTTTTCTAGGGTCGGTCATTACATGCGCTGTTGTTGGTTCATATTGATTTGTCTGTTGGGGTTATCAGGGGCGACGGGCTGTCTGACGGCCGGAGGAGCGGTTGTGCGCGGTCTGGATCACGAAGCGAATGAGCGGGTGGTGCCATTGACTGCGGAGGAAATTGTCGAGCGATATCGTGCGACCGAGCGGTCGCGGGCCAGTGCCACGGAGTCGGGGGTGGTGTTCACTTACCAGAGGGATATTCGGATTACCGATTTCGATTTGGAAGGCGAAGTGGAACGCGTGCAGACCCGGCGGTTTAAGTCGTTCACCGATAACCGCGTGCCCGTGCTGGTGTTGCGCGACGGCAAGAAGCCGACCCCGGAACAGGTGGCCAAGGAACATCGCAACATTCGCAAAAAGCAGCTAAAGTTTTTGGGCACCCAAGCCAAGCCCGGAACGGCGGGCGAGAAAAAGGATGAAGGCGATGCGCGGTTGATCGTGCGCCAGATCGAAAAGTACGGGGAACAGTTTGAGCCGCACCTGCTGGGTACGGAATCGGTGGAGGGGCGACCGGCGTATGCGCTACAGTTTTTCGTGAAACCGGGCGAGGCGTTTAAGGACCCGATTGTGAACCTTGTGCTGCATCACCTGATCATCAAGGTATGGATCGATCGGGAGGAATTTCAGTTGTCCAAGCTCGAGGCCGAGCTGGCCAATCCGCTGTACGCTATCGGCGGGCTGGCCGCCAAGCTGGAACGGTTTAAGGTGGTGGCCGTACAGAAACGGCTGACATCCCGGGTCTGGACGGACGGCAAAGTGCGGGCCGAGGCGGCAGGGCGCGTGTTGTTTGATCCTTTTACCGTGCGCTTTGAAAGCAAGTCCTCCGCCTTCGAGCCGCTCAAGTGAGCCGCCACGGCGCA
>DPAW01000158.1:0-2182 GCA_003517285.1 Verrucomicrobiales bacterium | reverse complement strand
TGCCGACTGAATTGTGCGCTGCAGAGTTGCCTTCGCCCAGTCCGGTAAACCGAATGGCGTGTTGAGCGGTGGATTGCTCGCGGGTGTCGTGCAGGGTGTTGCCGGTGAGGGTTACGTGGCTGCAGTTGTTGCCGGCTACGCCGATTGCGCCGTTGAGGAACTGGCTGCCGCTGATGTTGATGCGCTGACAGCGTTCGAGTTCCAGTAAGGCGGTGAGATTGGGTTGGCCTTCGGCGGTCTCGTCATGGATGCCGCACCCGGTGAAGGTGATGTCGCTGGAGTCAGTGAATCGCACGCCGGTGCCGTACCGTGGGGTATGGCGACGGAAGGTGTTGCCGCTCACATTGATGAGGCGCGAATCCTCAATGAGCAGATTCCGATTCTCACAGGAGTAAATCGTGTTGCCGCTCAGGGCGATGCCGTAGCAGCCGGTGAGGTGCACGTTGTTTTCCTGACTACCGATGATGTTGCCGCTGATGGCAAAGAGGCCGGGCGGCCGGGATTGATCGGGCGTTTCCTTGATGCGGATGTTTGCACCCTCGGGCGAGCCGGTGGCTTGAATGGTGTTCGACGCGATGGTCACTTCGTTCACGCTGGCACCCTCGGCGGTGGCGTCGATGTAAATTTCGGCGGTCGGCTCAGGCTCGGCTCCGTGCGATTTATGGTTGTTATACTCGATATCGTTGCCAGTAACTTGCAGGTTGCGCACTTCCGATCGATCGAGCCGGATGCCGCCCAGTCGATTGTAGCTGATATGGCTGCTGGCAATGTTGATCTGGTGCAGGTTCACTCCATCGAGATACACCCCCACGCCGGTATTAAAATAGATGTGGCAATGACTGATGAGTACGTTGCGATTGCGTTGGATGAGATGAATGCCATGCCGACAGCGCGTGACTAGTACGCCTTCGAATACGGATTGCATGGTCTCGATCAGTTCGAATCCATCAGCCTCCGCGTGCGCGCCTTCCACCTCGATGTTGCGGATGGTTGGTAGGCGTTGATGTGAGGCGACGTTGCCCTTGCGGCTGCCCGGATCGCCCGTGCCGCCATGCGTGCCCACCAGCCGGAACGCCGGGCCTTTGCCGGCCATCACCACCCGCGCTGTGCCACCCGTGCCGTCGATGCCCAACGGCCCGCGTTCGGCGAGCTTGATCTCGATGGGCTCGGTGATGCGATAGGCGCCCGGCGGAAAATGCAGCACGCCATCGCCCTGCGTCACGGCATGTTGAATCGCCTCTGTATCATCCGCCACGCCATCGCCGATCGCGCCAAACCGCGTCACATTGCTCATGGCAAAAAACTGCCCGTGCGAACGGGTGATGTCAACGGTGTGGGCTGGTCAGGCTTGAAGCCCCGCGATCTTGCCAGTGCTGTCCGCGTAGCGGTCTTGGTCGATGCCGAGGGCGTGCAGGTGCGTGAGCCAGAGGTTGGCCAGGGGTGTGCCGCGGTGGCAGTTGATGTGTTGGCCCTGCCGGAGACCAGTGGCGCCACCGCCGGCGACGACGATGGGTAGATCATTGTACTGGTGCGTGGTGCCGTCGCCCATGCCGGCACCCAGAGTGAAGATGGTGTTGTCCAGCAACGAGGTACCGTTGGCTTCCTCAATCTTGTCCATCCGCTCGAGCAACCGCGTGAAGGCCAGCACATGAAACTGATCAAGCTTCAGCAGCTGCTCCACATGACGGGCGATGGAGTGAGTCATGGCATGGTGACTGTACGGTTTGTCGAGGATGCCTTCCCAGTTTGTGGCGGTGGTCCAGCGCTCGGGACCAACCATGAGGGTGCCCACTCGGGTGAGGCCGGCTTGTAGCGCGGTGACGAGCAGGTCGCCCATGAGGTGAATGTACTCATTGCGCGGTAGATGCTCAGCGGGCCGCTTGATCTTCGCAGCGGCAAGCTGGGTCTTCATGTTTTCGATTTTATCCATGCGCGTCTCAATGGTGCGCACGGCTTCGAAATATTCCTCGAACTTGCCGCGATCGCGGGTACTGAGGCGGCGCTGCAGGGCACGGGCATTTTCCAGTGCGAGATCGGTGATGTTGCGCGATTGCGTGTGGGCCTGCGTGCCGAAGAGTCGGTCATAAATCTTGCGCGGATTGCGCATGGACGGTGCCACATGACCGGTGGCGTACCACGACATATTGTCGAAGTAGATCGATTCGATGTTGTTCTTGTGATC
>DPAW01000050.1 GCA_003517285.1 Verrucomicrobiales bacterium | reverse complement strand
ACCACAGAGATTATATTCTCTCCACCCTCTCTGTGTCTCTGTGGTAAAAAATGAATCCCGCTGAGGATATCTTTGACGTCGTCAACGAGCACGATGAGATCATTGATCAACAGCCGCGCAGCCTGGTGCACTCGCAAGGACTGCGACATCGGGCCGTCCATGTGCTGGTGTTCAATAAAGCCGGCCAGATCTTCCTTCAACTGCGTTCCCAATCGAAGGACAACCATCCTGGCGTATGGGACAATTCCTGTAGCGGCCATGTGGATGCCGGCGAAAGCTACGCGGTGGCCGCCGAACGTGAGTTGATGGAGGAGATCGGTCTACTGGTCGAGGAACCGCTTGAGGAACTCTTCAAGCTCGAGGCCCGCCCGGAAAACGGCATGGAATTTGTGACCGTGTTCATGACCGACTCCGAAGGGCCCTTTGAATTGAACGCCGAGGAAATCGACGCCGGCCGCTGGGCCACCCCCACCGAAATCCAAGCCGCCCTCATAACCGAACCGGAAAAATACTCACCCACGTTCCGGATGATTTGGGAGCGGCTCGCGCCTTAAGCCAGAATACTAGGCGAGCTTTCCCTCATTGAGCCAGTCAATACTGGCTCTTTTTTTATCGATTAACGGCTAGATGAGCTTTGGCGATAGAGTGGGTTCAGCGCAAGAGCATGAACATTCTACTCGCCATCAACGCCGCAGCCGGCACGGGTAACACGCTCGCGCTGGGGCGAAACCTTGCCGAGATACTGCGAAAGCGTTTAGGGCACGAATACCATGTAAAACTCCATCGGGCTGAGGGACATGAAGCCATAAGGAATTCAGCGTGGGCATTTGCCCGCCGACATCCTGAAGACGCGGTGATTATCGCCGGTGGTGGAGGTGGCACATTACGGGCCGTGATAGAAGGAGTGGGCATTGAGAAACCCATAAAAAATCTACGTCTTGGTGCCTTGCGCATGGGCTCAGGCAATGTCATCGCGCGTCAGCTGGGGGTGGCCAATGATCCAGTGGAAGGGGTGGAGGAACTCGCCGCGCAACTGCTGCGAAAGGCCGTCGCACAATGCTGCGTCATTGGCTGTGATTTGCTTAATGACAATAAACCGACCAGAACGGTGTACGGTGCCACTTTAGGTGGATTCGGCCTATTTGGCAGGGTACCGCAGGCGTTGGAGGAATATCATGCAGACCATCCAAAACTGCATCGTTTCACAGCCAAGAGCGTGGGTATCGAGCGTTTAACGAATGTGGAGTACGGACTCTGTCTGGCCGGCTTATGCAGCCGCGCAGCTTGGAATCCACAAACGCTGCCGGAGATTGAAGTGAAACAGGGTAACCACACCGAATCTTTTCGCATGCTTGCCGGAGCCCTGATGAATTTCCCGCTGGGTGCGCTGCCGTTTCAGCCAGGCTTGAAGGTGGAAGACCTTGCTTTATCCCTCCACCTCATCCCCTACCATAGCCGGCTTCAGGCACTCAGCCTCGTGCCACGTGCGAAAGCGTTAGCGAAAGAGGCAAGGATTTTTCGGATCACCGACGATACTCCGGTGACACTGCGTGTGGTTAACGGCGAGCGTATGCCTTTCTTTATTGATGAAGATCCATTAGAGGCCGCCCAACTGACTCTGCGTGTAGCAGGGTCATTACCCTTTATCCCCGGCAAGAATTACCAACCCAACTAAGCTAAATCATTAAGCTGAAAGAAAAAGATGAATGATATGAAAAAGTACGAAGACAAAACATTGCACATAAGCGTTATTGGGATCGATGGCAGCGGAAAATCAACCTTTGCTGCCTCCTTACCCATGTTACTTGCCGCAGAGTATGAATTGCAGGCTGGCGGCGCCGGTGAAACCTACGTGGTCAATTGCCCTGAAGAAGATCACCTCACAACCGGCTTTGCCCCTGAAGGCATCCCTTTTACCGCGCGCATATCCAAAAGGCTCAAGCGCTGGGCCAAACGCTTCACCAATAGTCGTCGGATTTACCCATTCCTGAAAGTCCCGCAAATGATGGCACAGGACGCCGCTGCCCGCAGTATGGCTAAAAAGTGGTCACTCGACTGCGTAGTGAGTGATGGCAATACACTTCTTTCAACTATGGGCCGCGCTGCCAATTATCTGTATCCCGCCAGTGAAGGGGAGAAATCCTTCGCACCCACCCCCGAAGATTTGGCTGCGGTGCATAACTACATTTTGAATGGACAACCGCTCCCAAAGGAAACCGCCGAACGTATGCCAAATTTGCGACCCGGCCGTTGGTTGCATCGAGCCACACGCGCGCTGGGTTTACACAGTGTCTGGATGCCCGACGTGGTGATCCTGCTTAAACTTGATCCCAAGGTTGCGCTCGAACGCATCCACGATCGCGGCCAGAAAATCGATCGCCACGAAAATGCTGATGACCTCGCACAGACACACGGCCGATATCAGATTGCGCTCGAGACCATGCGACGTGTCAAGGGCGAGCAGTCAGTCATCACTATCGATGTAAACGGCAAAAGCCCCGGCGAAGCCCTGCAGGACGCTCTAAGCGCCCTACAACCGCATATTTTAAGGCAAAAAGCGCTAAAACAAGATTCCAAGCCATTCGGCACGACCGAAACCGAATTGGCTGGTGGCGGCATTTGGAAGAAAGTGTTCAATCCGAGATATGTGTTTAGCTACTTCATCCCACGTTTCTTTAGCGGTGCCTGGCGCGAACCGTTCTTTCCAATCTCCAAACCCGGCCAACGCTTCCTGAAGGAGGGTTATTCCGGTGGAGTTATGAGGGAGATCTATGATCATGATCCGGATAAGGCCGGTCTGGGTACTACCATCTTCCAAGGCTATCCACTACACCGCGCAGTGTACGACCGGCTAAAGTTACTTACCGCCAACATTGAGCCCGAACTGGAAAAACGATTACGTTCGCAAGATGAGGTTGCTGTGTTTACCGCTCCAAGTGGCTTTGCCTACGATATTTTTCGCCCGCTAGAAAATATTGCCCACCGAGCACCCGCGCTCATGAAAAAAGTAAAACTTATTGCCGCCGATCTCGATCCGCATGGCGTACTGGCGCCTGAGCTAAGCACTCGTGCAGCAAAGCTGGGAATTAATTTCGAATTCCGCCAAGGCGACCTCAGCGAGGCGAACTTTCGCGAGAGTTGCGCGGCTGAAGGGCCTTTTGATTTAGCGCTCTTCGTCGGCCTCTCAAGTTGGTTTCCTAAACCGGCCACCCTCAACCACCTACGTTGGCTTAAACTAAACCTGAAATCCACTGGCAAACTTGTGACCGACTGTTTTACTCCATCGGGCTACTCCCTCTCGGGTCGTTACGTTGGGTACAAAGCTCACTACTACTCACCGCGACGCTATTGTGTCTTGCTGGACACAGCCAGCTTCGACGGACTCAATGCATCGGTAAAAAGCGGCCGCGACGCCATCAACCACGTCGTCTTGGCCAGCCCGAAGCCAACTCACTGTCAATCAAGCAACCCAACCCCGGGGGTCAAGGCGGACAACTTGACCGATAGTGTCCCGCTGAAGACAGAAATCCACGTCAGCCGCCAATTCAGGCACCGCCAAGAGGCGACGAGCGTTGAGGGCATGTTGAATGGATGCGTTTAAGGAAGCTCCGTGCGCAAGCCACAAAGCGCGGGCGATTTGCGCCGAATCCTCAATGAAATCATCAGTAAACAAATCCCAGACCGCGTCGGCAATGGCACCGGCAGCGAGGGTATCTTCAAAGGCGGCTTCCTCAAAAGTGCCACCACAAACAAGCACCAGCCGTTTTGGTGACGCCTCGCGCAGGTGATCAATCGTTGCCTGCAGATTCAGAAAACTGCTGACCAATACTTCGCGAGCACCAAGGCTGGCACGCAGCGCACGGGTCCCATTAGTAGTGGTGGTAATGAGCGTTTTTCCGGTGACGATTTCAGCGGTGTACTCGCGAGGGGAATTGCCGAGGTCGAAGTCCGTACCTTTCGCTTGCTCGGCCGTGATCCGCTGACCATGCCGTTCGCCGCACAGTAATGCCTGCGGATATTCGGCCTTGGCCGCTAGAGCCTCATCAATGGTGGCTACCGGCCGGATACGTTCCGCGCCATTGGCCAGCGCCGTCACCATGCTGCTGGTAGCCCGCAGGATATCGAACACGACACAGGTGGTTTCGGATAAATCCGTCTGAGCCAGTGCCTCGAAATCGGCTGGGGTAAAGGTGGTTTGCAATCTCACGAAAGAATTTATACAGGCGACTTGCTAGCCAGAGCGACTCCTATTCTTAATTAAAAAACCACCACTGGAAGGCTCTCCATTATAATCTTTCCGGTTAATTGTAGTGGATGGGTGCAAGAAGTTACCGTAGTGTGAGGAGGCATGCGACAGATTCTCTTGATGATGGTGTTGGTGGCTTTGGTAGGTTGTGGGAAGAAGGAACCCGGTCAACCCACTATGCCA
>DPAW01000249.1:1931-3002 GCA_003517285.1 Verrucomicrobiales bacterium | reverse complement strand
CCTTCCTCGATGGTAAACTCAACGTCCTGCACATCACGGAAGTGCTTCTCAAGTTTCTTACGAGTTACAAGAAGCTCCTTGTGAGACTTGGGAAGATCTTTTACCATCTTCGCGATGGGCTTCGGTGTGCGGACACCAGCAACGACGTCCTCGCCCTGGGCATCAATAAGATACTCACCGTAAAACACATTCTCACCCGTGGCTGGGTCACGCGTAAACGCAACGCCGGTCCCGGATTTTTTACCGGTGTTACCAAAGACCATAGCCTGGACATTAACAGCCGTTCCCCAAGCAGCAGAAATCCCATACTTCTGGCGATAAACAATCGCGCGGTCGTTTTGCCAGGAATTAAAGACGGCCGTAACCGCTCCCTTGAGCTGCTCACGCGGATCTTCGGGGAAGTTCTGGCCAGAGCGTTTCTTAATCAACGCCTTGAAAGCAGCGACCACTTCGCGAAGATCATTTTCCTTAAGGCCGGAATCGTCTTCCACCTTGGCCTTGGCCTTGGCCTTATCCAGAATCACCTCGTAAGGATCGTGGTGCTCGCCAGCTTCGGCTTCCACTTCCATCACAACACTTCCGTACATCTGTAGGAAACGACGGTAGGAGTCCCACGCAAATTTTGCATTACCGGTCTTCTTGGCAAGAGCCTCAACAACTTCGTCATTAATCCCGAGATTGAGAATGGTGTCCATCATACCGGGCATCGACTCACGCGCACCGGAACGCACAGAAAGCAAAAGGGGATTCTGGAGATCACCAAATTTTTTACCCATGGCCTTTTCGACCTTTGTAATGTTTGCCTCGATCTCGGCATCGAGTGTCTTGGGGTACTTCTTACCGTTGTCGTAATAATACGTGCAAACTTCGGTCGTAATGGTGAAACCAGCCGGAACAGGAACACCAATGCTGCTCATTTCGGCAAGATTGGCGCCTTTGCCGCCTAACAGCGCCTTCATGGAACCGTTGCCGTCCGTTTTGGATTTACTGAAGTGGTAAACGTACTTTTTTGCTTTAGCCATAAGATCTCTTTCGAAGTTCGCCGGAAAACCGGAGCGCGGAAAATAGGCA
>DPAW01000249.1:0-1530 GCA_003517285.1 Verrucomicrobiales bacterium | reverse complement strand
ATTCCATGACCCTCACACCAACGTTGGTAGGCAAATGGCGAAATCTCCGAGGGCTTTATCTCGCTGCGCCCGCCCCAGAAGACATTCGTGTAGCCCACCTCGATGCCCGCCTCGGCCAAATGCGCGTCAATCGCCGCCTTGTGCGCCAGCACTTTCTCCTTATCCGTACCGTGCGCCACGCCCATGATATTGACATCGCGAAACTCCGGTCCGCCCTCGCGCCAGTAGCCATGGGTCATGATGTAATGCCGCCCCACCTCGCGGCCGGCTTCGATCTCGCGGCCGGCCGGAACGGCCCAGTGAAACAGCGCATTGTAGCGTGTCACCTGTTCGCCGGTTTTCAATCGCTTCACGTGTTCGAGGAATGTGGAAAAACGTCCCACCACTCGGCGGGCATTCAAATCCTCAGCCACTCGGAAAAATTCCTCCAAGGATACACCTGCTTCTTCCGCGCGCGCAGCCCACAAATCCTCCACCAATTCGCTCGGCTCAAACTCTCGCTTCACCGCCTCCATGATGCGCCATTCATGGTCGGTCAATTCCACCACCGCCACATCCGTCACCGTCCCCAGCTCCTCAGAGCGTGCGCCCGGTTCCATATCTTTTCGCCGCACATGCCCAACACCCAAGGCAAACAGCTTCTTGGCCGGCATCAACCGAAACGCTTTTGCGCCCACCTTCTCTTTGAGTACCTCACAATGTTTCTCCAGCGAGTAACCCTGCGGAACTTTCAGTGTAGTCCAAAGCTTGTAAGTCGACCCCGGCGAAGCCACGTCCGTGCTGCGCGTCACCACGTGACCGGAAAACGGATCCTCCTGAAACATGTAATCAAACGCCGCATCCAATTTGTCCTGATCCACCTCCCACGCCACCAGCGCGCCTTTTGCCAAATTAGTCGCCAACAAGGTCTGGCGCACGCGCCGAATCACACCAGCTTCCAGCATTGCTCGCACGCGCTCCAGTACCACGGCCTGATCCAGCCCTGTGCGCTCGGCCACCACCCCAAAGGGATCACGCTGAAAGCCCTGCAATTGATCCTCGCTGATGGCGAGAATCTGGGCGTTGATTTCATCAGCAACCTCAACGGGTGTGGCGGTGGAATTCATGGGGCGTTGTTTTCGCAGCAAAATCGGACGCTGGCCAACTGTTTTTTGTTCATCGTAGAAACTCCGCACCGGCCACATCCGCGAATCGAAGCCCCTGCGGCGTTAACCGAAAACCTTCCGGGTCCTGCACGCCCTGCCCCTGCTCCACCAGCATTTCGATAGTCTCCCCCCATTCATCGCGTAGGTCAAATCCCGTAGCCCGTTCAAATGCCTCAAACGGCCAGCCCGCGTTCATGCGTAGCCCAAACGCCGCCATCTCTCCGGCTCGTTTCATTGGCTCTAACTCCTCAGTTTGATCAATCGCGCGCTCACCATTTTCCAGCGACTCACAATACGCCGTAGTGTTGCAGACATTTGTCGTCCGTACGCCCCCCACATACCCGGTGGCGCTCGGCCCCAGCCCGTGATAGTCGCCGCCACGCCA
>DPAW01000091.1:2019-3660 GCA_003517285.1 Verrucomicrobiales bacterium | reverse complement strand
CAGTTCGTGCGGCTCCCTCGCAACGCCCTTATGCTTAGCAGGTGCGTTGCCAAAACCCAAGATCGGGTTATTCACCGACTTTTTACTCAAACGACAAAAAATGACCGATCACCTAAGGCACTAATCGCCGCATAGGCGCAGCAGCTCGGCTTCGCCGAGGACCGGAATGGATAATTTTTCCGCCTTGGCCAACTTGCTGCCGGCCTCCTCGCCGGCCACAAGATAATCGGTTTTCTTGCTCACGCTGCTCACCACCTTGCCGCCGGCCGCCTCGATCTTGACCGCAGCCTCATGGCGTTTGAGATTGGGCAGCGTGCCCGTCAACACCAGCGATTTGCCAGCCAACGGCCCAGCCGCTGCCGCGTCCTGATAGAGTGCCGATTCAAAATTCAACCCCGCCTTGCGCAGTACGCCGATCAATTGCCGATTATCCGGATCGCCAAACCAACGGTGCACACTCTGCGCAATCACCTCGCCCACATCATCAATGGCTACCAGTTGATCTTCCGTGGCGTGCATCAGCTCATCCAGATCGCGGAAGCGCCGGCACAAGGCCTTCGCCACGCCAGCGCCCACGTGCAGGATGCCCAAGCCAAACACCAACCGCCACAGGTCACGGCTCTTGCTAACCTCTAGACCGTCCAAAAAATTCTGCGCGGATTTCTCCGCCATCCGATCGAGGCTTGCCACTTCCTCCAGCTTGAGCCGGTACAATTCGCCCACGTCATACGCCAACCCGCGCGCGACAATCTGTTTCACCAGCACCTCGCCGCCACCCTCAATATCCATTGCGCCGCGCGCGCAGAAATGCTCCAGCCGGCCGCGCACCTGCGCCGGACAATCCGGATTGGCGCAGCGCCACACCACATCGTCTTCCGTCGACTTGCTCGCTGCAGTGCCGCATTCCGGACATTTCTTTTCCAGTTCAAATGGCTCGGATTCATCCGGCCGCTTGGCCAGCACTACTTCGATCACGGCTGGGATTATCTCGCCGGCTTTCTCAATGATCACCGTGTCGCCCACGCGAATATCTTTGCGCGCGATCTCCTCTTCGTTGTGCAGAGTCGCACGGCTCACCGTACTGCCGGCAATAAATACCGGCTCAAGTTCAGCCACCGGCGTCAACGCGCCCGTGCGGCCGACCTGCACGGTAATGGCATTGAGCACGGTCTCGGCCTGTTCGGCCGCGTACTTGTAAGCAATCGCCCAGCGCGGCGCCTTGGCGGTGGCACCGCATTGTTCCCGCAACGCCAGCGGATTGAGTTTAATGACCGCCCCATCGGTTTCGTAATCCAACTCATGCCGATCCGCATCGAATTCGTTGATCGACGCCACCAAATCATCATGCGTGCGGCCGGTCCAAATCCGTTCGGGCGTGGGAAAGCCCAATTGATCCAGCCAATCGAGCACGCCGACTTGGGTGTCCGGCACGATAGCCTCCGCGCTCACCTCGCCCAGCCCGTAAAGGAACACACCCAGCGGGCGTTCGGCAACGACTTGGGGGTCGAGCATCTTCAGCGAACCCGCCGCCGCATTGCGCGGATTGGCAAACGGCTCCTCACCTTCGCCACGGCGTTTCTCATTGAGCTTCGCAAACCCCGCCTTGCTCATGAACACCTCTCCACGTACCTCGAGAATTTT
>DPAW01000091.1:0-1646 GCA_003517285.1 Verrucomicrobiales bacterium | reverse complement strand
TTAAATTGCCCGTGATATCATCGCCGCTCACGCCATCACCCCGTGTGGCACCGACGGCAAGCGAGCCATTTTCATAACGCAAACTCACCGCCAGTCCGTCGATCTTCGGCTCAATCGTCCAATCCAGTTCGGCCTCCGGCAGCAGCTTCTCCACACGCGCCTGAAACTCCGCCAGCTCCCCAAAAGAATACGTGTTATCCAGACTCATCATCGGCACCGCATGACGATGCTCGGGAAATTCACTGACGGGCTTGCCGCCGACGCGCTGGCTCGGGGAATCGGCCGTGGCCAATTCTGGATGAGCTACCTCGAGATCGAGCAACTCGCGATACAGCCGATCGTAATCCCGATCGCTGATCGTCGGTTCGGCCAGCACATAGTAGGCATGATCGTGCCGGCGCAATTCCTCCGCCAGCGCTGCATGGCGTTTATTCGCCTCAGCAGAGCTCATAACGATTGCTGGTAATCTTCCGGTACAAAATCATCCGCGTGATACGAACTACGGACGAGCGGACCGCTGGCCACGTAGGTGAAGCCCATGGCCTCGGCGGTTTTCTTGTGCTCGGCAAATTTATCCGGATGAATGAACTCCACCACGGGCAGATGTTTCTTAGTGGGCTGCAAATACTGGCCCAGCGTCAGCAGGTTGCAACCGGCCGCGCGCAGATCGCCCAGAGCCTCCAGCAGTTCCTCCTCCGTCTCGCCCAAACCGAGCATGATGCCGGATTTAGTAAACGTCTCCGGCGACCGCTCCTTCACCTTGCGCAAGACGGAGAGCGACCGGTCGTAGGTGGCCACTGAGCGCACCTCGGGTGTGAGGCGTCGGATGGTTTCGAGGTTGTGATTGAAAATCTCCGGACGTGACGCCAATACGGTATCGATAGCGGCATTATCATCCTTAAAATCCGGCGTGAGCACCTCGATCAAAATACCCGGGTTCACCTCTCGCACGCGTTGGATGACTTTTTGAAAATGCGCCGCCCCCCCATCGGACAGATCGTCTCGAGCCACCGCGGTGATCACCACGTGCCGCAGCTTCATACGGCGCGTCGCCTCGGCCACGCGCTCGGGTTCATCGGCCTCCAGCGCCATTGGCCTACGCGTGTCCACCGCGCAAAACCCGCATGCCCGCGTGCAGCGATCTCCGGCGATCATGAAGGTCGCCGTACCCTGGCTCCAGCATTCCCAGTGGTTGGGGCACTTGGCACTTTCGCAAACGGTGTTAAGATTTAGGTCATCGATGAGATTGCGCGTGGCAAAGTACGCACTGGCGGTGGGCAACTGTAGGCGAAACCATTCGGGCAACCGGGGTCGTTTCGCGGGCAAACTCGGTGGCTCGGCAACCGTACTCATGCGTCCTTCCCCAGACCTTCCCAAAACACCACCAACTCGCGCGCGCCGAAATCCGCAAGTATTTTGCCATCCACCTCAATTACCGGCGCTAGTGTCTGGCCAGAGATTTTTTCCATGTGCTCGAACGCGGCCGGGTCCTCCATCACATCCACCGTCTCAAACTTAATGCCCTGGCTTTTCAGCCAGTGCTCCGCCTGGCGGCACCAGCCGCACACCGGCTTCACATACAAAATTACTTTCTCCGGTTGATACATCACTCGTCTTCCGTCAGCACTGTGTCCTCGTGCTCATAA
>DPAW01000080.1 GCA_003517285.1 Verrucomicrobiales bacterium | reverse complement strand
CCAATGAAGCCGGTGGTCGACAAACCCAGTTCCCCCAACGTCTCAGTGAAACCGGCCTGTTTACCGATACCCGAACGCTCCAGCCCAATCCCGGGGTGCAGCCTTACACCATCCGCGCTCACGCCTGGGCCGACGGCACGACCAGCACGCGCGTTGTGGCCGTGCCTGGCGGGAAGTCCATCGATCTCTTTGAACGCAACGATCCCTACCGCGGCTATCTCAAGAATCACTTTCGGTTCCCCGACGGCAGTGTGCTGGCCAAGACCGTTTCCATCTCCATCCAAGGCCAACCCCAACGACTCGAGACGCAGGTGCTCCATCGGCACCATGACGAATGGCACGCCTACAATTACATTTGGAACGACGCCCAAACCGACGCGCAACTGGCCCCCAACGAAGGCCGCAACCGCATGCTCGATCTCGGCTCCAGCAAACTCACCTGGCGCCACGCCAGCCGCGCCGAGTGCACCCAATGCCACAACAATCGCAGCGCCAATCTGCTCGCCTTCAACCCACCGCAGCTTAACCTCGACGGTCAGTTGGATGCGCTGGTGAAGGGCAGCTGGTTCAAACAAGCACTGCCCAAGCATCCGCCGATCGCCGATCCTTACGATCCCAAGGCCGATCTCGACCGACGCGCACGCACCTATCTCCAGCTCAACTGCACCCATTGCCACCGTCGAGGCGGCGGCGGCACTGCTGTATTTGAAACGCGTCTGGAACTGAATCTCGCCAAGACGCAACTCGTCAACCATCCCCCCACGCAGGGCACGCTTGGAATTCAGGGCGCCATGGTCATCCGTAGCGGCGATCCGCATCGTTCCACGCTCTACCATCGCATGGCTCGTCTTGGCCCCGGCCGCATGCCGCGTATCGGCTCCAACGCCGTGGATGTGCGCGGCCTCCAGCTCATGCGCGAATGGATCACCGCCATGCCCGCCAGCGGCCTGGAACCCGTCGCCACGGCACAGACCGATACGTTGAAGGCATTTCAATCCGGCAAGATTAGTGCGCTCAATACTCTCATGGCCAAGCCCGAGCATGCCGCATTCCTAGCCGATGCTTTGGAGAACGAGGATCCCGAACAACTCAATATCCGCGCCGCCCGAAGTTTCGCCGCCAAGGCTACTGACCCGAACATCCGCGATCTCTTTCGTCGTTATAACCCGCAGCAAACCGACAAACGCCTAGGTGCCACGCCCGATCCAGCAGCCATCCTCGCGCTCACCGGGCAAGTTGCCCGCGGCAAACAGGTGTTCTTTCGCAACACCACGCTCTGCGCCACCTGCCATCAGGTGAAGGGGGAGGGGCGCGCGTTTGGGCCGGACCTCACCCGCATCGGCGCCCGCGCCACGCGCGCGCAATTGCTCGATCACATCCTGCACCCGTCCAAGGTCATTCATCCGGAGTTTCAACTGCGCAAAGCCGGCAACCACGTGGGCCTGATCGTGCGCCGCAATGACCGCGAATTGATCCTGCGCGATGCCGCCGGTCAGCAGCACACCTTGCCGGCCAAAACCAACACGCAGGTGTTGCCCACCTCCGCCATGCCGCCAGGTCTGCTCGCCACGCTCACCACTCAACAAGCCGCCGATCTGATGGCCTATCTGCGCTCGCTCAAATGACCGCGCTCGAAATTGCTCAGGAACTCGTGCGTCGACCGAGTGTCAATCCCATGCACGATCCGGCCAGCGCCGGCGAAGCCGAGGTAGTCGATTGGCTGGAAAACTGGGGCCACGCGCAACAGCTTGAGACGCGGCGCGACACCGTGTTGCCCGGCCGCGACAATATTTCGTTCACCGTTCAAAACGGCGAAGGCCCTCATCTGCTGCTCAACGGTCACACTGATACCGTGAGCGTCGCAGGCATGAGCATCGATCCCTTCAGCGGGGACGTCCGCGATGGCCATCTCTGGGGCCGGGGCGCCTCAGACATGAAAGGCCCGCTCGCCTGCATGCTGGCCGCCTTGCTGGTGCTCCGCACGCGCGACGACTGGCGCGGCCGCGTCACGGTCGGTTGCGTGGTGGACGAGGAAACCGAATATCGCGGAATCCTGAAACTGATCGAGGATCAGGCGCCGTGGGATTACGCCGTGGTTGGCGAACCCACCGGCCTGCGCGTGGTGCGCGGTTGCAAAGGCTCCGTACGCCTGCACGTGCGCGTACGCGGTCGGGCCGCTCACAGCAGCGATCCCAGCCAAGGCCGCAACGCCATCGTCGGCATGGCGCCCGTGCTCGAGGCGATGCAGGCGTTTTTCGATGAGGAAATTGGACGATACACCTGCCCGGGCTTCACGCCGGCCACCGGTTCCGTGGGCCTGATCGAGGGCGGTAGCGCGCCCAACATTGTGCCCGACGAATGCGCCGTAACCCTCGACATCCGCACCGTGCCCGGACAGGACAATCAGGAAACCCTCACCGACCTCGAGGCGTTTGTCCGCGAACGCGTGCCCGAACGCGACGGGTTACAGGTCGTGTTCGATCCGCCCGGCCACGATAGTCCCAGCTTCGAAACCGCTGGCGACCATCCTCTGGTGCAAACCGCCTGCGCCCTGCGCGGACAGGCCGTGGCGGAAGTGGTACCGTACGGCTGCGACGCCAGCAAGCTGGCCGCCGCCGGCTTCCCCAGCATCATCTTCGGCCCGGGCGACATCGCTCAGGCGCACACCAAGGACGAGTTCGTTGCCCTCACCGACCTCGAGGCCGGCACAGACGCCTACACGGATCTCACGTTAAAACTGTTAAACTGAAATGTTAACCGAAGAAAGCCGCCACCACGATTTTCCCGCCTTGACCGACATGGCTTATCTGAACACTGCCGCCGAGAGCATTCCGCCGGTGAGCGTGCACGAGGCACTGGCGCAATACGCGCGCGACAAGGGCCTCGGCATGCGCGGACGCGTGCCGCACAACGAAACTATGGAAGCCTGCCGTGAAGTCGCCGCGCGCATGGTCGGTCTGCAAACTGAAGAAGTATCATTCTGCTCGTGTAGTTCCGAAGC
>DPAW01000102.1 GCA_003517285.1 Verrucomicrobiales bacterium | reverse complement strand
GCCGTGCCGCCTGGGATGTACACGCCCACGCGGCCGAACGGATCAAACTTCTCCCCCACCTTGGCGCCCTGCGCATTACGGCCGCTCCAGCCTTTGCGCAGGCCTTGTTTATGAAACTGGCTAATATTCCGGTGGGCAAACCGAATGGCGCGCTTCAGCTTGGCATTGACTGCCTGCCCGGCCGTGGCCAGCTCGCTCTCGCTCACGCGCAGCGTCTTGGCCGTGAGCTTGGCATCATCAAATTTCTTGGCGAATTCTATCAACGCAGCATCACCTTTGGCGGCCACCCGTTCCACAATCGCACGCGCGCCCGTCTCGATTTTCGGATCAAACAAACTCGAGGCCGCGCACAGGCGGTCGAGCTTGCGGGCGTAGCCGGCATCAGTATGTCGGAGCGTGTTCATGGGTCGCGCAGTGAAGCAGAAGCGAGGGCAAAAGTCAAAAAACACCCTTTGGCATTGACCGAGCGATGCGCCCCGTTACCCTGCCCGTATTCATGAGTGCAGAACCCGTCCAATCCTTTGAGGTCGATTCGTTGCCGGTGCGTGTGTTTGCCAGTCAGGATGACATGGCGACCGCTGCTGCGGTTGAGGTGAATGAATATTTGTGCGGCGTGATTGCCGACCAAGGCAGTGCTGCGGCGATTCTGGCGACGGGCAATTCACAGATTCAGTTTCTCGAGAAACTCGTCGCCCTCGGCGAGGTGGACTGGAGCAAGGTGACGCTCTTTCACATGGACGAATACCTCGGGCTCGACGGCGATCATTCCGCGAGCTTCCGCCGCTACATGCGCGAACGCGTGGAGCAGAAGGTGCAGCCGGCGGCCTTTCATTATCTGGAAGGCGATGCGCTAGAGCCGATCAAGGAATGCCGTCGCTACGCCGATCTGCTGACGGCGCAGCCGATTGATCTCTGCTGCCTCGGCGTGGGCGAGAACGGGCATATTGCGTTTAATGATCCTCCCGTCGCAAACCTGAATGACCCGGAAATGGTGAAGATCGTCCAGCTCGATGACGCCTGCCGACAACAGCAACATGGCGAGGGCCATTTCCCGACCTTCGATTCTGTGCCGCAATACGCGCTTACGCTCACCGTGCCGGCCTTGTGTCAGGCGAAGAAGATGGTGTGCCTCTGCCCGGAAACGCGCAAAGCGCAGGCCGCCAAGGACGCCCTGCATGGGCCGATCAGCACCGTCTGCCCCGCTTCACACCTGCGCACGCAACCGCAGTGCGTGCTGTATCTCGATAACGATTCGGCGAGCCTGCTTTAGTCGCGTACTTCAGCGATCAATTTCTCCAGACGCCGGCCGTATTTCACGAAGTTTTCGGCCATGGCCTCTTCAGGGGCGGGGCCGCCGTCGGTGTCATGGAAAACCACAGTCATGTGCGGCTCGATGGAGATGCCCGCGTCGTAGCCGTTCTCGAAGGCGTCCTTGAGGATGTCGCGCACGCGACCGTCACCTTCACCGGGGAAATGGTATTCCTCACCGTCCGCCGTTTTCACCGCGTCCTTAATGTGGATGTGCGCGGTGTGATCGCGCATGTGCTCCCAGAATTCCCACGGGCATTGCATACCCCACGGCTGTTCGCCGCGGCGATCGGCATTGAAAATCGGGTTAGCGGTATCGAACACCCACTTGAGCCCCGGCACTTTCTCCAGCAATTCCTCGGCATGCTGCCAGCTCATACCGCCGTGGTTCATGCAGTTTTCGTGCACGGGCTGCAGACCCGCATCGAGAAAACGTCTCGTCACCTCGCCGACGCGCTCGAACACTTCCGGCGGCGTCACCGCGCAATCGTCGGTGGGCTTGAAGGACATGATCCGCACAAACGCCGTGCCCAACCGCTTCATGCGCGGGATGGCGCGCTCCACCTCGGCGAGCGTCACGTCAAAAGGCGTTTCGACCGTCTTTTGCCAATTACAGATCGTGGAGCCGAAGGCGTACACGCCCACGCCAGACGCCTCGAGCTTCTGCGCCACAACCTCGAAAGCTTCGTCCGGGATCTCGTGTACCGGCCCTTTATCGAAGCCTTCCACCTGCACCGCGCGCATCTCAATCCATTTCCAACCGAGCTGTTGCGTCACGGCGATCTGGCCGTCAATCGAAACGGCCCCTTCATCGGCTATGCCCATTAATTCCATGATAGTTCCTTTAAATTATTTGCGAAAACTGGCGGCGAAATCTTCGCTGCTCACTTCCACCACTTTCTTTTCATGCGTGGAGTTGGCGATCAATTCATTGAGCTTCGCCTCCCACGCCGCACCATCCATTGGCAGATCCACCGACTCATTGAGCAGTCCCGAATACACCATCACATTGGCCAGCTCCACCGAGCCCAACCCTTCCACACCGGGCGCGATCAGCGCTTCACCATCGAGGATGGCGTTCACAAAATTCGTCATCAACGTGGCATGCGCCGCGTCCGCGCCGGGGATGGGAATCTCCTCCACAGTCGTCTCCGGTTTTTGAAAACCGATCTTCGAAGTCTTGCACCATTCATCGGAAGGCACCTCATTGCGTGTGAGCGTGAGCGTGTCGTTTTCCAGAATCAACCGCCCCTTGGTGCCGGCAATCTCAAACCGGTTGCTGCCAGGCGTCTCGCCGCTGGATGTGATGAACGCGCCGGAAGCGCCATTGGCAAACTCCATGTAACAGGTCACGTCATCCTCCACCTCGATGTCGTGCCATTTACCAATGCCCACGTGACTGCGCACCTGACTCGGCATACCGGTGATCCATTGCATCGCATCAAGCTGATGGAGGCATTGGTTCAGCAGCACACCGCCGCCCTCGCCCTTCCACGTGGCGCGCCAGCCGCCACTCTGGAAATACGCCTCGCTGCGGAACCAATCGGTCATAATCCATAACACCCGCACCAGATCGCCCAACTCGCCGCCCTGCACCAACTCACGGATTTTCTGATAACGCGGCTCCACGCGCAGCTGGAACATCGCGCCAAACACTTGATCCGGTCGTGCCGCCGCCGCGGCAATCAACCGCTCTGCATCCGCCTTGTGCGCCGAGATGGGTTTCTCCACCATGATATGCAGACCGGCCTCCAGCGCCGCAACGCCAAGACTCGTGTGCTGATAATGCGGCGTGGCAATCAGCAAGGCATCAATCGCGCCACTGGCAATCATCTCCTCGCCAGAGCCAAAAATCTGCACGCCCTTTTCCTTGTACTCCTCCAGCTTATGCGGCGAGGTGCTGCCCGCGGCGGCCAATTCGCCGCGCGGCACTTTACCATCCAGAAGATCGTTCGCATGGAAGCGCCCCATGTTGCCCATGCCGATAATGCCAATGCGTACCTTGTCCATGATGATCCGTGTGAAATCGGTGCGCGCACTATCAGGGGCGAAGCACCAATTATCAATTATCAATTATCGGAGCTAAATAATGCCGGTGCTTGGGCCTTGATAATTGGCCATCGAAAACTACCCTTGCCCCATGACCGCCTTGCGCCTTCTGATTGTCTTGCTGCTGTGCTCCCCGTCCCTCATCGCCGCCGGATGGAAAGCCGGTGCGGCCAAGGTGGACATCACCCCG
>DPAW01000177.1 GCA_003517285.1 Verrucomicrobiales bacterium | reverse complement strand
CGCTACGGGCATTCCAACAAGGACACCACCCGCAAGGCCACCGCCGAGGGTGTAGAGGCGCTCAAGGAAGTTTCCGGTTCAGTCGATCAAACCGTCCAGCAACTCGCCGGCGGAATCCAAAGCGGCATGGGATATCTGGGCGCAGCCAACCTGGAAGCGCTCCGGAGCCAAGCCCGCTACATTCGCCTCAGCCCCGCTAGTCTGCACGAGAGCAAACCCCACGACGTCATCGAGGTCAAAGCGACCCAGGCTTAAAACTGCACGGAATTATTCATGCGCCCGCATTCCGGACACAACGACCGCTCCACATCCGCGTCATCGGTGTAAACATAGTCGCATTCCTCACACCGGAACACCTGATCGCCGCTGGATTCCGGCGTGAAATCTGATTCCGGCCGGCGCGTATAATAGGCCACCGCCGCCCAACCCGCAAAAAGCACGAGCAAAAACGCGAAGATCAACTCCGAAGGATTCATCGCGGAAATCGCTCCTTCACATTGGTCACCGAAGCCGGATCCGTGTGCCATTGAAACACCAGCTCTCCAGAGGCGTACGCCGTGGAGTTGGTGATGGCGTTAAACCGGATTTCCTTACACGCCAATTCCATTGCCGCGATATCGGCCGGCGCGTGCCCGGACTCGGCCAGTAAGACTCCGTTCATGACGCGCCCCATGGAATCCACCAAAACCTGGATGCGGGTCGGCCGCAGGAAGGTGTCGTGTTCCCACGCTGTTTTCAACGCAACCACCCCAACCAAAGTACGCTCAGCCAAGCCTCCCCTTAAAACCAAACGGCTCTCCTCTTCCCGACGCAGTGGCGGCACGCTGATGCGCGTAAGCTTCGGTGCGGGTTTTTCAAACGAACGAAATTTCGGTACGGGATTTTTCTCCAAGGCTTCCTGGATGATCTTCTCCACCACGTTGGTTTCCGGTGGCAATGGAATATCCGGCGGGGTCCAGCGGGCGAATTGATGTTGCAAGGATTTAGGTTTCAGCCAGACGGCGGAAAATCCATTTGTGCGCGGTTGCCCCAGAGACATGGGCTCTTCCAAGGCCAGTGCCTCCACGAGCGCAGGGTCCACTTGCACCAGCGATGCTTCATCACGGTTTCCTTGGTAAGGCTTGCCGGAAGATACCCACCACAGGAGCCCGGCCTGCACCCCGAACACCATCGCCACCCACCAACCCCATTGCGAGGATTCGCTGGAGTCCGATTCATTCATTCGAATAACCTTGGCCGTGCCGCCAACCAGGTTTGGCGTACACCCACGGCTTGCGCGGCGTCCGCCAAGCGAGTGATTTTTTCATACGAAACAGACTTGTCCGCTTTTAATACCAACAACAAACCGGATTTCCCAGCCTGTTTCGCCAACTGCCCCAATTGCTTTTCCAATTCCGGCAACTCGATTTGTTGATTCCGAAAATACAACCGTGCCTGATGATCCATCGCCACCACGGTGGAATGAGAAAACCCCTTAGGCATTCCTGAGCCGCCTTCAGGCAACCGCACCAGCGATGCTCCCTCGGTGAGCAACAAAGCCGAGTTGGACAACAAATAAAAGAGGAGCATGAACATCACCCCTGCCAACGCCACTGCCGACGGTGCATCGCATAAAAATTGATGACTACGCTTGAACTTCATACTTCCTCAAACAATTCCGGCCCTGCTTCCTCTACTTCGGGTTTCGCTTGCAACACCGTCTTACGCCGACCCCGACGGGCCGGACCCTCAAGTTCACTCACCATCCGCAAGGCCCGCAAACCGGCCTTCTCCATATCAATCACGATACTGCCCACCACTGCCACCAAATGATTATACCCAACGAAGCACGGCACCCCGACTGCTAGGCCCAGAGCCAGCGGCATCATGGCCTTAGCAAAATGAGCGTGATGATCGGTAATCACCGTTTCGCCCGTTTCCATAAACCCCAGCACTGCGCCCAACAACCCTAGCAACGGTGCCACCTGCCCCAGCGTAGCCAGGACCCCAAGCCGTTGCTCCAAACGTGCCACTTCTTCGCTGCCTTGTTGACCCAGAATTTCCTTCACCTCCTCGCGGGCCAACCGGTGGTTTTCCAAAACCGTCTTCACAACACGCGCGGTCGGGCTGGGGGTGGCGTCGCAGATGCCAATGGCTTCGACGAGGTTATTCTGACTGAGCACGTTCTTCAAACCGCCCAGAAGCGCGGTGGTGTTGATCTGTACGCGGTGATAGGTGAGGCGGCGTTCAACGAACACCACCACTCCCAAAGCGCTGGCGGCCAACAGCACCCACACCATCGGCCCGCCCTGCAGCAATTTCGCAGCTAGCATGCCTATTTGTAAAACAAGCCTCCGCCGCGGTCACGCCCAAAGCCCTGCCAATAAGGCCGAATAACTTCCACTTGCCGCTGTCTCCCGCCCCTTCGCATCATCAGCCCATGGACCAACCAGACCAACTTCGCGAACTGTTTCGCATGCAGAGATCCCTAAACGAACGCATTGGCGTGCATACCGACGGTATGACCGATGAGCAGAAAACCGAGTGGGTACTCAACTACTCACGCGCCATGACGCAGGAGATTGCCGAGCTCACCGACAGTGTACCTTGGAAGTGGTGGGCCAAATACCAGAAGCTCGATGAGCAAAACGCCCGCGTGGAGGTGGTGGATCTGTTCCACTTCCTCATCAGCCTGGCCCAAGTACTGGGCATGAGCGCGGATGATGTGTTCGAGGCGTACATGAAGAAAAACGAGGTTAACTTCCAGCGTCAGGACAGCGGCTATACGGAAAAGGACGAAAACGACTCCAAACACATTTAAACCCAATGCCCGCCGCCACGCCACCGCCCGAGCATCTGCGCCAGGAGGTGCAGAACGTGCTCATCGGAGAGACGGAAATCGCTGAGTGTGTACGTGAATTGGCAGCGGAGATTGAGCGCGATTACGCCGACAAGGATTTGCTAATGGTGGCGCTCCTCACCGGCACGGTTCCTTTTCTCGCCGATCTCATGCGTCACATCACCCTGCCCTTACGGCTGGATTTCATGGGTGTGTCCAGCTACGGCAACGGCACGGCGCCGGGCGAACTGGTCTTCACCAAAGATCTCCGACTCGAAGTACGAGACCGCGATGTGCTGTTGGTGGATGACATCCTCGATACCGGCCAAACCCTCCATGCCGTGCTCGGAAAGTTGATCGACCTGCAACCACGCAGCCTCAAGACCTGTGTGTTGCTGGAGAAAACCTCGCGCCGCCGGGAAAAGGTCACGGCTGATTATGTCGGTTTCGAGGTGCCGGATGAATTTGTTGTCGGCTACGGTCTGGACTATGCCGAACGCTATCGCAACCTGCCGTTCATTGGCGTGCTCAAACCCGAGATGTACTCATGACGGTCACGGTCAAATTCTGGTCCTACTTTAAGGATCACACCGAATGCGCCGAGACCTCACTGGAACTCCCCGCGGGCGCCACGCTGGGTGAAGCGCATGCTGCCGTCATCGCGCAATTCCCCGTACTCGGCGACATGCAGAGCAGCACACTCAAGGCGGTGGGCGTAAATTATCAACCGGACGAGTTCCTGCTCAGTGACGACGACGAAATCTCGCTCTTCCCCCCCGTACAAGGCGGATGAAAACACAACTCACGCTTACGCCTGATCCGATCGATGAACGCGCGCTTATCGCCGAACGCGAAATGAGCGATGGCATGGGTGCCGCGTTGATCTTTCACGGCTTTGTACGCGCGCAGGAAGGTGAGGCGACTATTGCGGCCATCGATTATGAGGCATTTGACGACATGGCCTGTCATCAGTTTGAATTGATCTTCGAGGAGATCGATCGCCAATGGCCGATTGAATCGGTTCGCGTGGTACATCGCGTGGGAGTCGTGCCGGTCAATGAACCCTCACTTTGGGTGGAACTCATCGCGCCCCACCGAGCGGAGGCCTTCAAGGCCTGCCAGTTTCTGATCAATGAAATGAAACAGCGCGTGCCGATTTGGAAGCGGCCCGTTGTCCCGTCATCCTAGGCCAGCTCAATCCCCACCGGACAATGGTCTGAGCCCATGACCTGCGGAAGAATAAACGCCTTCTTCAAACGCGGGCGCAAATTGGCCGAGACCATGAAATAATCAATCCGCCAGCCGACGTTGCGGGCGCGCGCATTGTTTAGATTGCTCCACCAAGTGTAATGCCCGCCGGCCGGTTCGAATTCCCGAAAGCTATCCAGAAAACCCGCCTTCACAAACGCGTCAAACCCCGCCCGTTCCTCCGCCGTGAAGCCGTGGGTGTTCTTGTTGGACTTCGGGTTCGCGAGATCGATCTCGGTATGGGCCACATTGAAATCGCCACAAAAAACCACCGGCTTACGTCGCTTCAATTTTTTGAGATATGCCAGGAAATCACGATCCCATTCCTGCCGATACGGCAACCGCGCTAAGCTGCGCTGGGCGTTGGGCACGTAGACATTCACCAAAAAAAAATCATCGTATTCCGTGGTCAGGACGCGCCCTTCGCGATCGTGCTCGGCGATACCAATCCCTCGCGTCACCTTCAAGGGTGTCGGCTTAGTGAGGGTAAGCGCGCCGGAGTAGCCCTTTTTCTCCGCCGGATTCCAGTGCGCCTCAAACGTGCGCGGCCAGTCCGGCTCCACCTGTTCCGGCAAGGCGCGACTTTCCTGGAGGCAAAGGATATCTGGGCGCGCCTTGCGCACCCATTCGGCAAAGCCCTTTTTCTGAACGGCTCGCAGTCCGTTCACGTTCCAGGAAAGAATCTTCACTACACTTCCTTCACCACGCCCCAGTGCACGTCCAGTCGTTTGGTGAGATAGAGCTTCACCGCCTTGATCAGCGCCTTGGCCTCGCATTGCTGACCGGCGGCAACGATCTGCTTAAGGGGCATACCGGATTTAATGCGAAAACTTTCCTGGGCAATGATCGGTCCTTCGTCCAGTTGCATGCTCACGAAATGTGCCGTGACGCCGGCGATCTTCACGCCGTGTTCGTACGCCTGCCGGTAAGCCTGCGGCCCAGGAAAACTTGGCAGCAGGGATGGATGAATGTTGATGATCTTGTTCTTGTACCGCCACACGAAATCCGGTGAGAGAATTTTCATGAACCGCGCGAGCACCACGAAATCCACCTCGTGCTTGTCGAGAATCTCCAGTACCCGCTTCTCGCCACGCCGCCGGTCGCCCCATGGCACGTGCACAAACGGCAGTTTGTGTTTCTTGGCCAAGGCCGCGAGATCTGGTCGGTTACCGATCATCACCACCGGCTCAGCCTGCTTTAGCTGCCCCTTGGAAAAAGCCTCCAGCAACGCCTTCGGGCACCCATCCTCACGCGTGACCATAATAGCCATCCGCTGTTTGCTGCCCGGCTCGGTGAGACGCAGGCGCACCTCCATGCCGAGTTCCTTGCCCAACGCATTAAGCTGCCGCTTGAGCATGGCGGGCGCTTTGGCACCCTTTTTCCAGGACGCCTGGATGACCATGCTGAATTGGCCGCGTGTCACCTGTTCCTCTAAGGCCTCAATGTTGGCCTGTTGTTCAAAGAGAAACTCCGTCACCCGCGCCACCACACCGGTTTTATCCCGGCCGATCACGGTAATGGTTGCAAAACGCTGCATGGGCGCGCGAGCAAAGCAAACGGCAAACCGCAAAGCAACCCGATTTCCATGGAAACATGGGCAAGTATTTCATACGTCCACGTACTATTGCCTTGTTTTTCACCCTCAAAACCGACATAACCCATAGCCATGAGCGCTGACGCTGCTTCCGGTTCTGGC
>DPAW01000010.1:2101-11389 GCA_003517285.1 Verrucomicrobiales bacterium | reverse complement strand
TTGGCTCATACACACTGTGAAAATATTTGGTGAGCTCCCGGTAGAGCATGAGATCCACGATTCGCTCCTCCCATGGGTACAAATAAATGGTGCGATCCTTGCCGTTGGTATTGAAGTGCAGCTCAATGCCTGGGCGATAGGTGAACTCTTTGCGTGCCAGTTGTCGGTGTAATTGGGAGGTATTTTGCAATGAGTCGGCAGCAAAGTCATAGAGCGTGCGACCATCATGGGATCTTCCCAGGGCCTTACGCCAAGTGAAGAGCGGTTTGGAATAGGCTCGAATTACCGCCTGATGCAGAGCGAGTTCCGAGTAAACTCGGTCAAACGTTGCCTTTTTATGTGAGGCCGGTAATGGACAGTCGACAGTCATCCCGTTAACGGGTGCGCAGGGTTTAGAAAGGTTACATCAAATAAACCTCGGGGAAACGATGGGTTGTTCACCGAAAATTGACGATTTATGGACAGGACTCTATTATACCTCTGTGGTCGCCGATGTTCCCACAGATATCTTATCCCGCGAGATTCTTGAGCTAAAGAAACAGCTCAATGCGGTGATACTCGTGCATAATTATCAAATGCCTGAAATTCAGGACATCGGTGATTTTGTGGGCGATTCACTTGGATTATCGCAGCAGGCAGCGGAAACGGATGCCGATGTAATCGTGTTCTGCGGCGTGCATTTCATGGCGGAAACGGCGAAAATATTGTCTCCAGAAAAGACGGTGATTTTACCTGATCGCAATGCCGGCTGCTCACTTGAGGAAAGTTGTCCGCCGGCCAAATTGCGCGAACTGCAGGCAACCAACCCGAATTTTTTCACCGTCACCTATATCAACTGTAGCGCCGAGGTGAAGGCGCTCTCGGATGTCATTTGCACCAGCGGAAACGCCAAGAAAATTGTGGAGCAATGTCCGCCGGACAAGGATCTGCTGTTTGTGCCGGACGAAAATCTCGGCCAATGGGTGATGGAACAAACCGGCCGGCCGATGACTCTCTGGCAAGGTAACTGTTATGTGCACGTGGAATGGACGCACGCAGCGATCATCAAAATCCGAGATGAATACCCCGACGCACCCCTTGTCGCTCATCCCGAATGCACCAAGGCCGTCCAAATACTCGCAGACGAAGTGTGCTCCACCGAAAAGATGGTGCACTACTGCCGCGATGTGGAGAGTGATTCGGTTATTATTGCTACTGAAGCAGGTATGTTGCACCGGTTGCAAAAAGAGTGTCCCGATAAAAAATTCATTCCTGCCCCCACCGAAAAATGCGCCTGCAACGAGTGTCACTTCATGAAAATGAACACGCTCGAAAAAGTCCGCGACTGCATGCGCGATCTCACGCCGCAAGTGGAGCTCTCGCCCGAGATCATCGAGCGCGCCAAGCTCCCCATCGAGCGCATGCTCGAATGGACCGAGCGGTAGCCTTTCCCCTTGCCACCGATGGGCGGCCTGCAACACTGCGGCATGAACCGGTCTGTGGGTTTCTTGGTACTTCTTGTCTTTTCGACCACTTTTTGGGCGGCGGAACGGTTGCCGCGACTTGATCTCCTGAAGTTTCGTGATACCGACGGCAACGTGCAGCCGGTGAAAACGCCGGCCGATTGGGCTCAGCGCCGAGCCGAAATTGTCCGTGGAATGGAAACGGTAATGGGATCCTTGCCAGGTAAAGAGCGGCGTGTGGATTTGGCGGTTAAGGTGGAGGAGGAAGTGGATGCCGGAAAATACATTCGCCGCCTGATCACCTATCAATCCGAGCCGGACTCACGCACGCCGGCGTACCTGTGCATTCCTAAGGCGGTTTTGAAAAAAGGCAAAGCGCCGGCCGTGCTGTGCCTGATGCCTACGGACAATCGCGTTGGGCACAAGGTGGTCGTGGGCTTGGGCGGCCGCGAAGGGCGTGCTTATGCGACAGAGCTGGCCGAGCGCGGGTATGTGACCATCGCGCCGGCGTACACGCATCTTGCCAATTATTGGCCGAATCTTGGTAAGCTCGAGTACGTGAGCGGCACCATGAAGGCGATTTATGACAACACGCGCGCGTTGGATTTGCTGGAGATGCTGCCGCAGGTGGATGCGGTGCGCGGCTTTGGCGCCATCGGCCATTCGCTCGGCGGGCATAACGCCGTTTACACCGCAGTGTTTGATCAACGAATCACCGTGCTGGCCAGCAGTTGCGGTTTTGATGCGTACCCGGATTATTATGACGGTGCGGAACGCAATTGGTTCTTCGGCCGCGGCTGGTGCCAGATCCGATATATGCCGCGTATGAGCAATTACCGCGGGCGAACGAAGGAGATTCCGTTCGATTTCCCGGAATTACTCGGTGCCTTGGCGCCACGGCCCTTCTTTGTGCACGCGCCATTGCGTGATGGAAATTTCCGCTGGAAAAGCGTCGATATTTGCGCCACGGCGGCGCGGCCAATCTACAAATTGTTGGGCAACGAAAACGGACTCATCATCAAGCACCCGGACTATGATCACAATTTTCCTAAGGACATGCGCGAAGCCGCCTATGCCACTATAGACTCTGTGTTACGCCCGCAAATTAACTGACTTCCATTAATCGCCAGCGTTTTAGTGTGGGCTTTATAATTTCAACGGCACTCTCGTTTTATCGACGGATAATCCAATAAAAATGAAAGCCTTTGCATTTTGACTTTCGCCTTTCGGTTAGTTGTTTAGGCTGAGGTCATGAAGTTTTTGTGTGTTGGCGTTGTAACTTATGGAGTTTTGTGCGCGGCAGAACCGAAACCGGATCCGATGGAGTTGCCGCGTATACCGCATACGCCGGTGGCCAAGGCGCGCGAGACGTTTGAGGTGAAGCCGGGGTTTGACCTGCAGTTGGCGGCAGCTGAGCCGTTGGTGGCGGATCCGATTGCCATGAGTTTTGATGCGCACGGGCGATTGTATGTGGTTGAGATGATCGGCTACTCCGAACGGCGCGAGGCCAATGCCGGCCGGATTCGGCGACTGGAGGATGCCGATGGGGACGGCCGGTTTGAGAAGAGCGTGGTGTTTGCCGATGGACTCGCCTGGCCCACGGCGGTGATCTGCTACAATGGCGGCGTGTTTGTGGGTGTGACGCCGAAGATTCTGTTTCTGAAAGACATCACCGGCGACGGCAAGGCGGATGTGAACCGCACGGTGCTCGAGGGTTTCGGCACGGGGCGCAGTCGACTGAATGTGCAGGCGATGTTCAACAGCTTTCGATGGGGACTGGACAACCGGATTCATGGCTGCACCTCGTACATGGGCGGCAGTGTGAAGGACGCCGCCGGCAATACGGTATCGCTCAGTGGCCGGAATTTTTCTTTCGACCCGCGCACACTGCAACTGCGTGGGGAAGACAGCACGGCGCAGCACGGGATGAGTTTTGATGATGCGGGCCGGAAGTTTACCTGTAGCAATAGCAGCCATCTGCAGGCGTTGATGTATCCATCGCGGTATGCGGGCCGCAACCCGCATTACGCGTTGCCGAGTCAGCGGGTGGGCATCGCGGCCGATGGCGCGGCGGCGGAGGTGTTTCGGCTGAGCCCGGATGAGCCGTGGCGTATTGTGCGCACGCGCTGGCGCATTGCTGGGCAAGTGCGCGGGCCGGTGGAAGGCGGCGGTCGGGTGTCGGGATATTTCACCGCCGCCACGGGTATCACGATTTATCGCGGGGACGCCATGAAGGGATTACGCGGCAACGCTTTTATTGCCGATGCCGGTAGCAATTTGATTCATCGCAAAGAGCTGCGGTATCTCGGAGTGCAGCCGATTGGTGAGCGGCCTGACGACGAACGCAAGGCTGAGTTTATGGCGTCACGCGATAATTGGTTTCGGCCCGTGCAATTCGCCAACGCGCCCGATGGCAGTCTCTTTGTGGCGGATATGTACCGTGAAACAATTGAGCATCCGTGGAGCATTCCCGAGAGCATCAAGCAACACTTGGATCTGAACAGCGGCAACGATCGCGGTCGTATTTGGCGGATCGCGCCGAAAGACTTCAAACCGCCCAAGCGCGCGATGCCTGCCACATTGAAAGGGCCGCAATTGGTGCAGTTGCTTGCCCATCCCAACGGCTGGCATCGCGACACGGCCGCGCGATTGATTTTTGAACAGCAGGATCGGTCGCTGATTCCGGTGCTGGAAAAATTGGCGGCGAACTCCGCCGCGCTGCTGGGGCAAATTCATTCTTTGTGGGCTCTGCAAGGCTTGGGTGCGCTGAAAGCGGATCACTTGTTACCCGTGCTGGGAAAAGGCACGGCGCCCGCGCGCGTGCAGGCGATGCAATTAGCCGAGCAGTTCGCTAAGGATCCGCGTGTGGTGCGCGCGGTGTTTGCCCGCGTGGATAATCCCAGTCACGATGTGCTGTATCAACAGGCGTTGACCGCCTCCGTGTTTCCCTCCAGCGAGGAGAAGAGCATTGCTCTGGTCACGGCGCTGGGGCAGGCGAAGGGCGATCGCTGGATCGAGGCTGCGGTGACGAATGCCCTGAACGGTGACGAGGAACTGGGCGATCTGTTCGTGGCCATGCACGGTGCACCGCGCGTTTCGCATGCCGCGCGCGTTGAGTTTCTCAAGCTCATCGGCCGGCGCAATCGGCCTGGCGAAGTGGCCAAGGCCGTGCTGGCCGTGGCACGCCGGGAGCCGACCCGCGAGACCATTGATTGGGTCAACGCGCTCGGACCGGCCGCGGGCAGTTTACCGGCACTGGAGAAGGAGGCCTTGCGATGGCTGACGTTACCGGCCAAGGAGAAGCCCGACACAGAGCTGTTCCCGGCATTGACGCTGGCTTGGCGACGGGGATTCGCCGAGTCGGGCCCGGCGTATTTGCACGTGGCCCGTGAGCGTACCGCAGAGCCGGTGCGGGTGGCGGCGGTGCAGGCGTATGCGAAATTTACCAACCCACCGGTGGCGCCCAATCTGGTCGCGTTGTGGGCGAAAGGGACGCCGGGGATGCGGCGAGAAATCGAGGCGGCCTTGGCCACACGCGACGAACGCGTGCCGGTGTTACTCGATGAGTTGGAGAAGGGTGCGATCCGTAAAGACACGTTGTCTCCTAATACAATTGCAGCCCTGCGTCGGCAATCGGCGGCCGCCATGGTGAAGCGGGTGAACAAGCTGTTTGGCGCACCGGCGAAGGCGAAGACGCGTGCGCAGGCGGTGCAGGATCTGTTGCCGGCACTGAAGCTCAAGGGCGATGCGGCGGCTGGTCAGGTGATTTACACCCAACGCTGTGCCTTGTGCCATCGCGCGGGCAAGGCCGGGCATGTGCTGGGGCCGGATCTGGTTTCGGTGAAGGCCAATGGTCCGGAGAAATTGCTGTCGAGCATCGTGGATCCCAACCGCGAAGTGGCGGCGAACTACGTGGCGTACGATGTGGCGTTGCGCGATGGCGGCACTCAAACCGGCTTGCTCGGTGACGAAACGCTGACACATGTGCGCATCAAGTTGCCGCTCGGCAAGGAGCTGCTGCTGCCGCGTACGCAGGTGAAGGGCATGCGCAGTGGCGGAAAATCCATCATGCCCGAAGGCCTCGAGGCCGGCCTCACACCACAGCAGATGGCGGATCTACTGGCGTTCATTGCGGGATTGTAAGTGGGGGCGTTTGGCGATTGAATCGGCGCGTGAACGATCTCCGGGCAGCGAGTGTACAGTTTCAGCATGTGCCCGGCGACAAGGCGGCTAATCTGGCCACCGTGCGCGCATGGACGGCACAGGCCGCGGCGGCGGACGCGGAGTTGGTGATCTTTCCCGAGATGTGCCTGACGGGCTACTGGCATTTGCGTGATTTGCCGCGCGAGGCGTTGGATGCTTTGGCTGAGCCGGTGCCCGATGGCGAGAGCACGCAGGCACTACTGGCCTTGGCGGCGGAGTATCAGTTGTCCGTCGGCGCAGGCTTCATTGAACGCGGTGCGGATGGCCGATTGTATAACAGCTACGTAGTGGCGATGCCCGATGGCCGCACGGCGTGTCATCGCAAGCTGCACGCGTTTATCAATGAACACATCAGCAGCGGTTCGAACTATACGCTGTTTGTTCTGCCTAATGGCACGCGCGCGGGAATTCTAATTTGTTACGATTGCAACCTCGGCGAGAATGTGCGGATCAACGCGCTGCAGGGTGCGGAGGTTTTGATTGCGCCACATCAAACGGGCGGTTGTACTACGCCTAGTCCGCGGTGCATGGGGGCGATTGACGTGGCGTTGTGGGAAAATCGCGCCGTCGATCCCGCGGCCATCGAGGCAGAATTTCGTGGGCCGAAAGGGCGCGAGTGGTTGCTGAAATGGCTGCCCGCGCGCGCACATGATAACGGCATTTATCTCATCTTCAGCAACGGCGTGGGTCGTGATGACAACGAGGTGCGCACCGGCAATGCGATGATCCTCGATCCCTACGGCGATGTGCTCGCCGAAACCTGGCAGGCCGGTGACGACATGGTGTTGGCTGATCTCAAAGCCGAGACGCGCGCCATGTGCACCGGCGTGCGATGGATTCGCAGCCGTCGACCAGAGTTGTACAAGGCCGTGTCCACGCCCACCGGGCGCGAACAGGATATCCGGACCGTACGTTTTTCCACCACCGACCCCGAGGCAAGCAACCAAGATTAGAACCTAGTATACTATGGCAAAGCCCGAACCTGACCCCATTGATCCGAATGAACTGCCGGCCTTAGCGCAGGCAACCATGGCGGATGCGAAATTTCCCATGCTGGCGACCCTCGACGGCGATCGGCCGCGTCTCCGTCCTGTTTCCCCTGTGAAGACCGACGGCTTCACCGTGTACGTCGCCAACCTTAAGGCTTACCACAAAACGCAGGAGATCGCGGCTAACCCGAACGTGGAATTATGCTACATGGACAGCCGCCACGATCAGGTGCGCATCACTGGCCGCGCTGAAGTTTTGGACGACGCTGACGCTGTTCAATCCATCTGGGACAGCAACCCGCTCCTTCGCCAATACCTCGGCACCCCGGACAACCCCATGCTGATTATCTATAAGATCATCCCCGAACAAGTCCGCTTTATGCGCGAATGGGCGCTGGAATATCATGAGGTGAATTTGGGTTTGGGTTAACCTGTGGAGGGAGGAAAAATGGAGCCAGATACCCGACTTGAACGGGTGACCTGCAGGTTACAAAACTGCTGCTCTACCAACTGAGCTAATCTGGCCAGAGGGAGTGATACTAATTCGGAAATTCGAGATTGTCTAGCAAGGAGCTGTGTCGGATCAGCTAAACCAACCGGATTTTGCGCCGCTGCGTTTTTGGAGAAGTTCGCTGCGGGATGCCTCAAGGGTGAGGATCATTTCGTCGTAATCGCGAAAGCGTTTTTCCGGATCTTTATTCATGGCGCGGAGGATGGCGCCTTCGGTGTTTGCGCTGATATCTCGGACGATTTTGCGCGGAGGCGTGATGCGCGTTTTCACATGGGCCCAAACGGTTTCCTCCACGGAGTTGCCATTGAAAGGAACTTGACCGGTCAGGGCGTGGTAGAGGGTGGCCCCCAGAGAATACATGTCTGACCGGAAATCCTGCACGCCGCGAGCTACGCGTTCTGGAGCGATGTAAAAGGGCGTGCCAACAAGGCCCTCGGCGGCACGAGGTTCATTGACTTTGCGAGCGATGCCAAAGTCTGTGAGCTTGGGTTCGCCATCGATGTTGTAGAGGATGTTGTCGGGTTTTAGGTCGAGATGGATGATTTCTTTCTTGCGGACGAGTTCTAGAGCGCCAGCGATCTTGATGCCGGCATCGAGCACATAGAGTTCATCTACTCTGCCATTTTTCTGGATCAACCCGTCGAGGTCTCCACGGTCGGCGACTTCCATGACGAGGTATTTGTGACCTTTGAAATGGCCGTAGTTGTAGACCTGTACGATGTTGGTGTGGTTCAGGGATGCCTGATATTGGGCTTCGCGGAAAAACCCAGCCATGGCGTTTGCGTCATCGGAAAATTCAGGCTGCATTAGCTTCACCGCAACGTCACGCCCTAGGATTTCATCGTGCGCACGGTACACAGTGGCCATGCCGCCGGAGCCGCACACGGCGCGTAGTTCAAACTGATCGAGCTTCACGGGAGTCATCACTGGGTGGCCGCAATTGCTACAATTAGAGTACTGAAACATACCCAGATTCGCTGGAATAAACGTACTAGTACCGCAGCGTTCGCAGGGCACGCGTTTCATGGCTCGACTGGGAGGTGGGCTACTCATCCTTAAACACGGTGTCTCGTTTTGCCTTAAGAATGAGCCTGAATCAATCCTGAATTCAAGGCGCGTCGTTCTGCGATTTGGTTTGAATCAACGGTTGCTTTTTGATAGGAAAGACGCTGTGGAACGCGACTTGGTCGCGGGCCATTGCGCACATGAAAAACCCATTGAACTGGCTGGGCTGGCTGGGACTAATGTTCCTGCTTGCGGGGGCGACCGGATTGAGCGGAGCCGAGGGCGCTGGTAACGCCACCGAACCTGCCTTGCCCACGGGGGCTGAGTCACACGAGGAGGGTCACCATGGGCATGATGAGGGCCATGCACATCACGGCGTGAAAGGCCAGGGTCTAAGTGTGTTGTGGGTGATTCCGTTTGCCGGCATGCTGTTATCCATCGCCTTGGGGCCCATTTTGGCGCCGCATTTTTGGCATGCGAATTACGGCAAAGTGGCGGCGGGGTGGATTGTCATTTTCTCGATTCCATTTTTGGCGACCTTCAAGGGCGATGCCTTTTACGAAATCCTGCACATTGTGCTGCTTGATTATGTGCCGTTTATTATTCTCCTAGGCGCACTCTTCACGGCAGCCGGCGGCATTTGCCTGAAAGGTAGTCTGCGCGGTTCGCCGTGGGTGAACACGGCGATTCTGTTTATCGGCACGGTGCTGGCCAGTTGGATGGGGACGACTGGCGCGGCGATGCTACTCATCCGGCCGATCTTGCGGGCCAATGCCTGGCGCAAGCATCAGGTACACGTGGTTGTGTTCTTTATTTTTCTGGTGGCCAATATAGGCGGTTCATTGACGCCACTTGGGGATCCGCCGTTGTTTTTGGGTTTCCTAAAAGGTGTGGACTTTTTCTGGACCATGAAACTTCTGCCGGTAATGACGCCGGTGGCACTCTTCCTGTTAGCGGTCTTTTTCATCTTTGATACCATCATGTTCAAGAAGGAAGGCCCGGCCCCGGATGACGGCGAGAAAGTGCCGCTGAAACTGGAAGGCACGACCAACTTTGCTCTGATTGGCTGTATCATTGGCGCGATCCTCTTTTCCACTTGGTTGGGAAAAAACAAATTTACTGATTCCTCTGTGGGCGA
>DPAW01000010.1:0-1705 GCA_003517285.1 Verrucomicrobiales bacterium | reverse complement strand
GAAACGAATGAGGGCGCAACCTTTGATGAATCCAACCAGGAATATCACAAGAAACGTGTGACGCATCTCGACGCCGTTTCCGCAGTGAACCAGTTGCGGGCAAAGAAAACCCACGATGAAACAAAGGGGCTGCATGTGTTTGGGGTAACGGTGCCTTTTTCCAATCTGGTCCGCGACGGGTTATTGATTTTCATTGCACTGATCAGCCTGAAGCTGACGCCTATGTACAAGACGATGACGGATGATCACGGTCATGAGGTGGCGGCTGAAGGTGAAGAAGAAACCAATGTGCGCGCGGCCAACGGCTTCACTTGGGAGCCTATTCTCGAGGTGGCCAAGCTCTTCATCGCGATTTTCATCTGTATGATTCCGGCATTGAAAATCCTTCAGGCCGGCGTGAATGGAGGCTTGTCCAGCGTGGTATTGGCGGTGCAGAGCAGTACGAATGACCCGGTGAACATGATGTATTTCTGGCTAACCGGCATCCTGTCCAGTTTCCTCGATAACGCTCCCACCTACGTGGTGTTCTTCAACACCGCCGGCGGCGATCCCACTTCGCTCATGGGCGAGGGAGGCATGTTCGATTTGTCCATCGGCACCACCCTCTTGGCCATCAGTTGTGGTGCCGTGTTCATGGGCGCCAACACCTACATTGGCAACGCGCCTAATTTCATGGTGAAAGCGATCGCGGAGGAGAACGGGGTGAAGATGCCCAGCTTCTTCGGCTATATGATTTGGAGCGTGGCGATCCTGATCCCGACCTTTATCATCGTGACCCTGATCTATTTCCGCAGTTAACGCAGCGGCAAATCTCGACCGGCACAAGGGTTTGTGTCAGAAAAGCACGGCGCATGCGGCTGCTGTACAACATTCTGTTTCCCGTTCTGTTTCTTCTGGCGGCGCCGTTTTACTTCTGGAAACTCGTGCGGCGTGGCCAGTGGCGTGCTGGTTTCGGGCAGCGTTTCGGGAATTACGGAGTGCTTGCGGCGCAGTTGAAAGATCAGCGGGTGATTTGGCTGCACGCGGTGTCCGTCGGCGAAGCCAATCTGGCTGTACAATTGGTGGAGCGCTTGCAGGCTGCCGATTCTGACTCGGTGTATGTGGTTTCCACCACTACGACCACAGGTATGGGGGTATTGGAACGGCGGTTGCCGGCGGCAGCGCGAGCGATTTATTATCCGATCGATTGGCTGCCGTTCGTGAAGCGGGCCTTTAACGCGCTAAATCCCGCTGCAGTGGTACTGGTGGAGGCAGAGATTTGGCCGAATCTATTTTGGGAAGCCGCGGCGCGCTCCGTGCCAATGACACTGGTGAACGCGCGACTTTCAGAGCGGTCTTTCCGCGGATACCAGCGGTTTGGTTTTCTATTCCGTCCGTTGTTTCAGTCCTTGTGCGCCGCGGGTGTACATCACGAGGCTGATGCGAGCCGGCTGGAAGCATTGGGCACGCGGCCAGAGGTTATCAGTGTGACGGGGAACCTGAAGTTTGATTTCGCCTTGGGCGGAAATTCATCGACCTGCGATGCACGCGGGATATTGAACCGGCTTGATGTGCCGGCAACAGCACCGGTACTGGTGGCTGGCAGTACATTCGAGGGAGAGGAACTGTTGCTGGCGGATTTGTTGCCGCGATGGCGCACGGTGGCGCCGGATTTGTTTTTGGTGATTGTACCCCGCCATTTTGAACGGGGCGCCGCGGTACGGGA
>DPAW01000078.1:5559-7259 GCA_003517285.1 Verrucomicrobiales bacterium | reverse complement strand
TTGAGATGAGACAATTTATTTTAATAGCTTTCATTGTGACCAGCGTGAGGACGTTGGACGCCGCGGTGGTGCGGCATGAACTGACGATTGGCGAGAAGACGATTTCGCCGGCGGGCAAGCAGGTAACTGCGTTGACCATCAACAACGGCATCCCCGGTCCGGTACTGCGTTTCAAGGTAGGCGACACGGCACAGATCCGTGTGCATAATCGGTTACCGAAGGAAAAGACGCTATTGCACTGGCACGGTTTGCTGGTGCCGAATGGAGAGGACGGGGTGCCGATGCTGAACACGCCGCCCATTCCGCCGGGGGGCTCTCATGATTACGAGTTCGAGCTGAAACACGCGGGCACCTATTGGTATCACTCGCACGTGGGCTTGCAGGAACAGCGCGGGGTGTACGGCGCCATCGTGGTGGAGCCGGCGGTGGCCGATCCGAATGAACCGGCGTTTGACCGCGAACATGTGGTGGTGTTGTCCGACTGGACGAATGAACATCCGGATGCGGTGATGCGGTCGTTGCGGCGCAGCGATGAATGGTACGCCATTCGCAAGGGCAACCAGCAAAGCCTGTGGGGTGCGTATCGCGCCGGGATGCTGGATGATTATCTCCAAAACCAATGGGTGAATATGCCGCCAATGGATATCTCGGATGTGGCCTACGACGCCTTCTGGGCCAACGGCGCGCCACGTCGGCAATTGACCGGTGCCGCGGGTGAGCGTGTGAAGCTCCGGCTGATCAATGCGGGGGCGGCCACGTATTTTTATGTGCACTCGGCGACCGGCCCGCTCACGGTGGTGGCGGCCGACGGCATGCCTGTGCAGCCGTTTGCAAGGAAGCGGTTGTTGATGGGCATGGGCGAAACCTACGATGTGATCGTGACCGTGCCGGACGGCGGCCGATACGAGGTGCGGGCCACCGCGCAAGATGGCTCGGGACATGCGTCCCTGTTTCTTGGCGCGGGCGAACAACATCCTGCGGCGGTCATCCCGAAGCCCGAGTTATACAGCATGGACTGGATGGTGGCGGGGATGGATGACGAATCGCCCGGCGACGTGGAATCAGCCCGGCCACTGGCCCCGTATGTAGCCCTGCGCGCGCGGCAATCCACCACGCTGGCGCCCGCCGCGCCCGTGCGGGAAATCGAGCTGCGGCTCACGGGCGACATGCAGCGTTATGTGTGGTCGTTCAACGGCAAGACTGTGAAAGAGGAAACCACCATTCGCGTGACCCGCGGCGAGGTCGTGCGCATGCGATTCATCAACGATACGATGATGCATCATCCGCTGCATTTGCATGGCCACTTCTTCCGTCTGCTCAACGGCCAGGGCGAGTTTGCGCCGCTCAAGCATACGGTTGATGTGCCGCCAATGGGCAAGGCGGCGATCGAATTTCTCGCCAACGAAGAGGGCGACTGGGTATTTCACTGTCATCTGCTCTATCACATGAAAGCGGGTATGACGCGGGTGATCAGCTACGCCGAGCAGGGGCCGGATCATCAGCCGAAGATTCACCTGAAACATGTGAACCCGTGGCAGTTCACAGTGGACGGCACAGTGCAGGGCAACTTCACCGAAGGCAGCACCGGCTGGTACAACGACCGTCATCGCGTGGCTCTCGACTGGGAGCATGGCTTTGATGAGGGCGAATACGAACTGGACCTCAAGTGGAGCCGCTTCCTCAATCGCGACTGGTCCACC
>DPAW01000078.1:0-5178 GCA_003517285.1 Verrucomicrobiales bacterium | reverse complement strand
CATCGACTGCCGTTTCTTACCTACAGCAGTCTCACGCTCGATACCGAAGGCGACCTGCGGCCCGGCCTGTCCCGCGAACTACAGCTCACCTCGCGCCTCAGTTGGGTGAATGAACTGGAATACGATACCCACTCCAAATGGGAATGGAATAGCGGCCTCAAGTATCGCCTCAACAAAACCTGGTCATTCACCGGCGGCTTTCATTCTGATCACGGGTTTGGAGCCGGGCTCAATTTTCAATGGTAATTTTAACAAACAAATAAAATATGAAACACACACTCATCATTCTCGGTTTAGCCAGTGCGCTTTTTACAGGAAGCTCGCTCCAAGCGGCTGAACCAAAGCTCAAGGAATACCCGCTAAAGATTTGTCTGGTGTCCGACAACAAGCTTGGTTCCATGGGTAAGCCCTACAAGTTCACGCACAAAGAACAGCGCGTCGAACTCTGCTGCAAGCCATGCCTCAAAAAGTTCACCAAAGAACCGGTGAAGTATCTGAAAAAGCTAGAGCCGAAGAAGAAATAGTTACGCCAAAATTTCCTTCGCCACGTGCCCGTGGACGTCGGTCAGCCGGAAATCGCGGCCGGCGTGGCGGTAGGTAAGGCGTTCGTGGTCGATGCCCAGCAGATGCAGCAGTGTGGCGTGGAGGTCGTGGATGTGCATGCGGTTGTGCATGGCCTTGAATCCGAAATCATCGCTCTCGCCGTAGGCCATGCCGCCGCGTACGCCGCCGCCGGCCAGCCACATCATGAAGCCGTGCGGGTTGTGGTCGCGGCCAGTGCCGTTCTCGCTGACCGGCGTTCGGCCGAATTCGCCGCCCCATACGATGAGGGTGTCCTCTAACAGCCCGCGTTCCTTGAGATCACCGAGCAGCGCGGCGATGGGTTGATCGATATTCTTCGCGAGCGTGGGCGTCGTCTTGTTGTGATTGCGATGCGTATCCCACGGCTGGCCTTTTCCGTAATAGACCTGAATGAATCGCACGCCGCGCTCGGACAACCGGCGCGCTAGCAAACAGCCGTTGGCGAAGTGACCCTTGCCGTAGGCCTCGCGCACACGCTCCGGTTCCTTGGCGATGTCAAACGCGTCGGTGGCGGCAAACTGCATGCGGTAAGCCGTCTCCATCGCTTCGATGCGGCCCTGCAACGTGGGATCGGGCGTGCCCTGTTGCGCGAGATGCTCGCGGTTGAGCGCCTGCATCAGATCGAGCTGACGCCGTTGGGCAGCGGGATCCAGCTTGGCATTGCGCAGCCACGGGATCATTTCCTTCGGCGCAATCTTCGAGTGATTGATGTACACGCCCTGATGTTGCGAAGGCAGAAAGGCGCTGTTCCACAAAATGGAAAACCGCACCGGCCGGCCGGGACACAGCACGATGTAGGCGGGCAGGTTGGCATTTTCCGTGCCGAGTCCATAGCTCATCCACGCGCCCATGCTTGGCACCTTGGGCGTCATGGTGCCGTTGTTCATCAGCAGCAACGCCGGGCCATGGTTCGGGTTGTCCGTATGCACCGAGCGCAGCACGCACAGGTCATCGGCAAACCGCGCGGTGTGCGGCAGCAGTTCGCTAACCGGCAGGCCGCTCTGCCCGTGTTGCGTGTATTGGTAGGGCGCATTGAGCAAACCACCCGTCGGCCGTTCCGTGCGCAAATCCGTTCCGGCCGGCCGTTGGCCTTCGAATTGTTTGAGCGCCGGTTTGGGATCCAAAAAATCCGGCCCAAACGGACCGCCGTTCATGAACAAATGAATCACCCGCTTCGCCCGCGGCGCAAAGTGCGGTGCCATTCCGGTTGCCGCCTGCAACGAATTGAACAGCCCCAACGTCCCCATCCCCGCTCCCATGCGGGCGAGGGCCGTGCGGCGGTCGATTTTCAATGGTTCGTTCATTAGTCCAAAAACTGAAACTCATTCCCTGCCAGTAATGCATGCGTGTAATGGGGCCAGACAGCGGTGTCGTTTTCGTGGTTCTCGAAAAATAGTTTGGCGATGCTCAGTTCGGTTTTGCGGGGGGCACGTTGGAATAGCTTTTTGTAGGCCGCCTGCACGCGGGCCTCGATGCCTTCCAGCTTCATTAAATTTGCGGCGAGCGCTTCGGCCTGCCATTGGATGAAAGGGCCGTTTAGGCTGAAGAGTTGCTGGAGGGGCGTGATGGTTTGAGGCCGCGTGGGGGCGTGCGCGGTGGGATCGGGGAAATCATGGATGCGCAGGAACTGATTCGGTTCGCGGCGATGAATGGCACCGTAAAGGGTGCGGCGATGATTGTTCTGGAGCTTCAAATCCTTGGGCTCACCGCCAAGGGTGAGGTCGAGTTGGCCGCTGGCATGGAGCATGGCGTCGCGCCAGGTTTCCACATCGAGACGGCGTTGGCTCATGCGGGCGAGGTGTTCATTGGCGGGATCAATTTTCTGGGCAGCGGGATTGTGGATGCTCTGTTGCCAGGTGGCGGAATTCAAAATCTCGCGGTGCAGCCACTTGAGAGACCAGCCGTGTTTTACGAAACGCGCGGTAAGATCATCGAGCAGCTCGGGATGCGTGGGCGGCTCGCCGGAATGGCCCAGCTCACTCGGCGTGGGGCACAGTCCACGGCCGAAATGATGCTGCCACACGCGATTCACGATCACGCGCGCGGCGAGCGGGGCGCCTTCCTCCACCATCGCCTCGGCCAAATCCAGTCGGCCGCTGCCGCGCTTGAACTGTCGCGGCGTCTTGGCCTTCACCGGGAACGCACCGAGAAACCGCCGGGGCACGGTGGCGCCGGGCGTGTTCGGATCGCCGCGTTTGTGGATCGGCAAGTCGCGCGCTTCACCCGCTTTATAATCCAGCGCGGTGCCGTGCGTTCCATTTCGTTTGGAGTTCACAAACAGCGCCGCCTCCGTCACGCCATTGACCATCGGCACATTAAAATGCGGCGTCTCCTTTTTGATCGCCGCGATTTGTTGTTCGATTTTCGAAATTTCAGTTTTGGGATCGGTGGCGGCCACGGCCGGTGCGGTTTTTTCCAGTGGCTGGGTGACGGGGCCGACAGGCAGGCCGGTGATGGTGTGGAGTTGCTTTGCCTCGGCGGCGTTGACGACGCGATTGAAAAAGGTCACGTGCGCCATTCGGCCATTCATCAGCGCAAACCGTTCATTGCGGCCGCCGAAGAAAAATTCCTTGGCGCCGCCGGCGGTGGATTTGAGGTCGCCGGTGAATTCCGGTTTCGCGGCGCCATTCAGCCACGCCGTCACGCGCGTGCCTTTGCGGGTGAACACCACATGATTCCACGTGCCCGGAGTAATGACCGTTTTGCCGCCGAGATGTCCACGGGCCACATCGCCGTTGTAAAGAAAGAGTACGCCGTTGGCTTGCGTGGATGTGCCGCCAATGCCGAGGTGATCGCCTGGCGCGCGCGGTGTGCCATTGGGGCCGCGGGAGAATAGGTAACCGGTCACCGGCCGCGCGTTATTGGCGAGATCGTTGCGGAACCAAAATGAAACGGTGTATGCCGTGCCCAATTCCGGCGCCTTTGCGTGCAATCGGCCGGCGGTGAAGGTGGCGTGATTTTCATTTGAGAGCGTGACGCCATTTTCCACGGTCAGCCGTTGGGGCTTTTGGTTTAGCGGCTCGTAGAAGACCGGTTTCAGTTTGGCCAAAGCGGCGGCTTGGTTCTGGGCGAAGGCGGGGGTTTTCACACCGGTAGATTGGGTGGCCGGCTTTTTCTTTTTCAGCTCGGCGATTTTCTTTTCCAACGCCGCCACCTGCGTGCGGGCCTGCGTGACCGGCGCCCAGTGTTCCTCGGAAACCATCGGTCGATCGGCAATGCGCACGCTGGCGAACACGCCGGCAATGGCATAGTAGTCCGCCTGCGTGACGGGCTCGAACTTGTGGTCGTGACAACGCGCACAGCCGAGTGTGAGGCCGAGGAATGTGCGGCCCACGGCGTCCATGCGTTCCTCCCATTCGTCGGCGACAGTGTTTTTGATAATCTCCGGCGGCAGCTGCAGCTCTTTCCAGTAGGTTGGGCTGAGGCCGAGAAATCCAAGCGCGGCGTTGTCCTTGGGATTGCTGGCGGCGATGAGGTCGTTGGCGAGCTGTTGTTTGACGAATTGGTTGTACGGCAGGTCTCGGTTCAACGCACCGACCACCCAGTCGCGATACCGCCAGGCCGATGCGGTGGAGTTCAGCCAACTGGCGGTCTTGTCCGTGTACCGCGCCAGATCCAGCCAATGCCGCGCCCAGCGCTCGCCATAATGCGGCGAAGCCAGGAGCGTGTTGATTTCCGTTTCGATGGCCTTGGTTCGATCGGACTGGGCACGTTTCCGGAAATCAGCCAATTGCTCCGGCGTGGGTGGCAGGCCGATGACATCAAAATACAAACGACGCAACAGCACGCGGTTATCGGCTGGTGCGGTGGGATTCAATTGCTTGGATTCTATCTGCGCGAGGACAAACCGATCCAGCCGTTGCTGCGGCCAATCGGCTTGGTTCACCTTTGGCAACGGCTGTTCCTGCAGCGGCCGGAACGACCACGGCAATTCCTTGACCGGCTCCGCTTGGAGCAGCGAGGTGTTCAGCAGCAAAATGGCCAGCCATCGGTGCACGTGACTTGGACGATAGCACCGGCGTGCTATTCGGGCAATGGATTTGGAGGCCCGCTTAGCTCAGGTCCAGCGGGCCGCCCTTGGAGAGGGTGGGGTTGCCGAAGGTCTCGAGCTTGTGGCCGAAGGCGTGAGCGAGGCTAAGCAGCAGGCGGTTGTGCGGTACGCCTTTGAACTGCAGCGAGCGGCCGGTCTGGAAGCCGAGTCCGCCACCGAGCAGTACAAACGGAATGTCGTTGAGCGTGTGGCTGTTGCCTTTACCGAGTTCGTTGGTCCACACGATGGTGGTGTGGTCCAGCATGTTGCCGGTGCCGCCGGGTTCAGGGGTCTCTGACAGGCGCTTAGCCAAGTGGGCCAGCTCGCTAGCAAACCACGTGTTGATACGCGTGAGCTTGTCGACGGCCATAGCGTTTTTATCTGGCTCGTGGGAAAGGGAATGGTGGTTGTCCTTGATATCCAGCCAGTTCATTCGGGCGCCGCCGACGGATTTGGTGAACTGAAGGGTGGCCACGCGGGCAAAGTCGTTGACGAAACTATTAATCAACAGTTCCATTTGCATGCGGCTCAGCTCGGGCAGATTGTCGTTTTGGTTGGCCACCCCG
>DPAW01000194.1 GCA_003517285.1 Verrucomicrobiales bacterium | reverse complement strand
TGGACCATTGAGGTCAAGCACAAGAACGCCCACAAGCTGGGTGCCCCTGGCATCATCGGTTTCTCTCCGCAGAGCCTGAAGCCTGTTTATATCGACAACATCAAAATCACCCGGAACTAAACTTCAATCCGAACACAAGTATTTTAAACCATGAAAAGTAATTCGTTCTTCCTGATGGGCGGCATTAGCCTGCTAGCAGCCTCCGGCATCATCATGACGCAGACTAACTGCGGACAAACGCCCGGCACAGAGGCGACAGCAGAGGTGCCTTTAACTGATAACCCTGAAGCATCAACCGAAACCGCCGAAACCACATCCACCACTTTGCCTACCAAAGCGGTTGGGCCTACCGGGCAGGATTGGCCCGTATGGTCTGGCAACGGCGACGGCAACCTCTTTTCCCCTGAGAAAGGTATCGCCGCCAGCTTCGATCCCGGCAAGTTCAAGAAGGGGACAGAGGAGGTAGATCTTTCCACCACAAAAAATGTGAAGTGGGTAGCTAAACTTGGTTCGCAGGCCTATGGCAACACGACCGTTTCGAATGGGAAAGTATACGTTGGCACTAATAATGAGAGCCCACGCGACGAACGCCACATTGGCGATCGCGGGATTGTCTACTGCTTGGACGAGAAGACCGGGGAGTTGGAATGGCAGTTGGTTGTTCCCAAGCTTGGTGCGGGCAAAGTAAGCGACTGGGAATATCTCGGCATTTGTTCGAGCCCCGCCGTTGAAGGTAATCGCGTGTATGTGGTTGCGAACCGTAGTGAAATCCTCTGCCTCGACACTGAAGGTTTGAAAAACGGAAACCAAGGTTTTCAGGGGGAAGCAACTTTCATGGTCGACAAGGGTAAGGAACCATTGGAGCCCACCGAAAAGGATGCGGATATTATTTGGCGCTTTGATCTGCGTGAAGAACTTGGGGTGTTTCCGCATAACATCGCTAGCTCCTCGGTTTTAATCTTAGGCGATCTCCTTTTTTGTACCACTTCAAATGGTCAGGATTGGAGCCACCTCAATATTCCTGCTCCGCAAGCTCCTTGTGTTGTGGCTCTGAACAAAAAGGACGGCACTCTAGCGGGTGAGGAAGCAGAGGGAATTGGTCAGAAGATTATGCATTGCAACTGGTCAAGTCCTTCAACAGGTAAAGTGAATGGCAAAGACGCGGTATTTTTTGCTGGAGGTGATGGAGTGCTCTACGCCTTCGACACCAAGTTCGAGAAGGATGAAGACGGGTTTGATCTATTTAAGGCAATTTGGAAATATGACTGCAACCCCGAGGAATATAAGAAGGATGAGGAAGGGAATGAAATCAAATATCCGGCCGCGGAAGGCCCAAGTGAACTGATTGCGACTCCCACCTTCCACAATGGCCACGTATACGTCGCAATTGGGCAGGATCCTGAGCATGGAGAAGGACTTGGCAATCTCGTATGTCTTGATGCTGATACCGGTAAAAAGGTTTGGGACTATCGCAAGATCCAAAGAACTATCTCCACCTGCGCAATTGACCCAGAAAGTGGGCTTCTAATTGCTTCGGACTATACCGGTTACGTTTATTGCCTCGATTCAAAGACGGGGAAAGAATATTGGGTATACGACACCAAGGCGCATATGTGGTCGAGCCCGTTTGTGGCCGACGGCAAAGTATACATCGGTGATGAGGATGGCGATCTGGTCGTGCTGCCGCTCAAGGCGGATTTCGATCCTAAGAACGACGATCCCATCTTCGAGACCAACATGCTCGTGCCGATCTACTCCACGCCCGTCGTGGCCAATGGCACGCTGTACGTGGGTACCCAAACCCACCTCTACGCCATCGAAGAAAAGGCTGGCAAGTAATCCCGTCCAGCCCGGACGTCTACTAAGATGCGGTATTTTATCGTCGCCCTTGTGGTGTCCCTGGCGTGGTTCCACCAAGACTGGTTTATTTGGCCGTTTTTAGGGGAGTTGTACGAACAGCAGAACTATGTTCCTGCGTTTGTCAATGACCTGTCTGAAGACGAACAGTTGGCCTACACCGCGGCGTTCGCCCGGAACCGGGAACATGAACTGGTGATGGGCTTGCCGTTGGGCGTCCATTTTCAAATGTTCCTCTCATTCGCCACAGCGGCCGTGGCCCTGCTCGCCGTCTGGAAAGCATGGCCAACTGAGCTGGAACGCTGGGCCGAAGCCGGCAACCGTGGCAATCGCGGTGACCGCGATCGTGGCCGGGGCCGTGGAAGAGGCGATCGTAACCGCGGGGGTCGCAATCGTTCTCGGGGGGGCGACGATAAAAACTCCGGCCGTTCGACTGAACGATCGGCCAAAGATGATTCCTCTCGTTCGCACTCCAAGGAGGGCGGTGATATCTCAGACCGCCCGCGTCGGCGCCGACGTCGTGGTGGCCGTGGTCGTGGTGGCAGTGGCGGGGGCAACCCACAATCTCAACCGAAGGCGAGCGAATGAATCTCCTAGCTGCCGCTTCCGAATCCAGCCTGCCGCTTTGGATGGTGGGCGCGTATCTCGTCGCTCTGCTCGGCTTGGGCATCTTCAGCAGTACGCTGTTCCGTGGCACGAGCAAGGACTACTTTGTCGCCAGCCGATCCATCGGTCCGTTCATGCTGTTAATGAGCGTGTTCGGTACCACCATGACCGGCTTCGCGCTGGTCGGTTCCACCGGTAAAGCATTTATGACCGGCGTGGCCACCTTTGGCGCAGTGGCGGTGTGGAGCGGGATGATTCATTCTTCCGTGTTTTTTATCATCGGCACCCGCCTGTGGGCTATCGGAAAACGGCTCGGGTATGTGACGCAGGTCCAGTTCTTCCGCGAACGTTTCCAGTCTCACACCCTCGGCACAGTACTCTTTGTTTTGTTAGTGTTGTTTATCATTCCCTACCTGCTGATCGGGATTATCAGCGCTGGTAAATTCATGCAGGGTACCGCGGGTCTGGATCCGCGCCTGACAGGCTTGGTGATCTGTGGCGTGGTGCTCACCTACGTTTTTTTGGGCGGCGTCCGCAGCGCGGCATGGGCGAATACTTTTCAAACTCTGGTATTCATGCTCACTGGCGTGGTCGCCTTTGCCATGATCGCCAAGGCGGTGGCTGCTAAGACCGATGAAGGTCCCGGGACATTTCTGCAGAACGTGAAGCGGTCCACTGAATTTGTAGAGGAACATAAACCGGCTCGCTTGGCCCGGGGTATCCATCCCGCGACCTTG
>DPAW01000163.1 GCA_003517285.1 Verrucomicrobiales bacterium | reverse complement strand
ACCATCGCCAGTAAACTCTCCCAATGCCCCCGCTCGAAACCGTAAATGCGGGCCGGACAACAACGGTTTTCTCTCAAACTGAAACTTCCCTCGATTTCGATACAACAATCCGCTGCCGCCTAAGATGATCTCCGGCAATTGATCTCCGTCCAAATCTTCCACGACTAGCGGAGCCGGAAATACGCTTGCCCCTTCCTGCCGCCGCAAGGCCGCTACATTCGGATCATCCAAGGTCAAATTCTTTACCTCCTTCACCGCAAAGCCGGGCTCACCAGTACGTAGCCACACTTGCAGCGATTCCACCACCCCTTGGCTGGGTCGTTTTTGTTGATTCCACGTCACTCGCAAGGTCGCTTTGATGATCATCCTTTTTGCCGATTGCGGCATTCGAATATGCAACCGCACCTTAAAAACAGACTCAGGGGTACGCTTATCCGGCACAAAGGATTCCTGATGCCATTCCGATTCCTCGAGTAACCATCCAGCCTCTTCCCAAGCAGTGACTTGAGCCTGCCAGCTTTCCCAATCCCAAGAGCGCAAATCGGGACCACCTTGGCACTCAATAATCCCCCAGCTTCGGGTCACACCTTGATCCAACTGCGGCACGGAAAGACTTTGAAAAGTAAATCCCTTAACCACCTGCCACGGGTTTTTCGCCTCCCGCAAATCATCCCACAGCCGGACAACAACCTGTTCGTGCTCTTGGGCAGCCATTTCTCCGGCCCACACGGTTTGATCCAAACGCTCCCGTTCAGCCATGGCGGACTGTGCTTTTCCAAGCAACACTTGGGTCGGATGCGTCTCACTGTGAGTCACTTGGCCCTGTTTGTCGTAGTGCGTGTCCTTGCGCAATAAGCCATCGCGCGACCATTCACGAACAACCCCCGTAGGGTGACCCTTTTCCCATATGCCTTCCAGTGACTTTGATCCACTGGTATGCCACTCCACACTCCGACCATGGCGTCGGCCGTCCTGAAAATAGACTTCCGCCCGTGGCTTGCCATTCGGTGCAAGGTCACGCAGCTGTCCCGTAAATAATTCTCCCGTTGCCTTATCACGAATTAATCCATTCTGGACGGTTAATTCTGCACTGGATCGCACGGCAGTCGGCAGTACCGGCGGTGGACTAGCCTTCCGATCGCATCCCAGCAAACCTGCCAAACAGAGTGCTAACCCAAACCGGGTCATTTACTAGCCTCCAGAGTATGATATTTGTTCACTGCGGGTTGATCGATGCGAGTCACTTTACCATTCGGCCAGATCACTTCCAGCCGCGCTGCCTCGGCCTTGCCCAAGCCGAAGTGCACACTGGTACCATGCTGGGCCTTCCAGGAATCGCCCGTCACCACCGGCAGTTCCTGCATGGCACCATCCACATGGTGAACGCGCACCCGCGCGCCCCATATAATTTGATCAGCCTTAGTCTCGAGGTGCAGCCCAATCCAGTTATTTTCTGACGGCGTGAGGTTCCGAACTAGACGGATCTGCCCATCACGCTGACGATCGTCCCCAGCTTCCTTCTCCACCACCAATAAATCCGCCCTTCCATCCAAATCCAAATCCGCGGACACGACCGACCGACAATCGGCCTCGATAGACAAGCCCATAAGGTGCGAAATGCTCAGGTAGTTTCCATCCCCCTCATTCAGATACAGAACATTATGCTCGAATCCATTCCATGATTCCGTCACCCCCAACTCCGATTGGCACTCCTTGAATACACCGGCCATGATCACACTTTGGGTATCGATTTTTGGCGTGTAAATATCGTGCCGCCAAAACTTGGTGCAGTAGTCCTTTGCCGAGGACCCACTAATGTGGCCATTGGCAATGTAAAGATCCCGATCGCCGTCGTTATCAAAATCCCAAGGCGTACATCCCCACGCCCAGCCCGTGCGAGCCAAGCTGTCATTGTAAGAGGCCTGCCGAAATCCTCCCTTGCCGTTCCCCAATAATAGTCGGTTGCCATAGCCCATTTTCATGCGCGCCGCCTGCACGGATTCAAAACCCTTGCGGCCCAGCCCCAAGTGCTCCAAACGGCGGGCGGTGGTGGAACCCATGCCCACCATGTACACATCCATATTTCCATCGGCATTAAAATCTGCGAAGGCATGACTCATCCCAAACGAATAATGAGCTGCGCCCAGAGTATCTGTAATGTCCTTAAAATTACCTTTTCCATCATTCAAATAAAGATCGAGCCCTGAAAAATCACTCACTACCACCAAGTCCAGATCATGATCTCCATCCAAATCCACTAAGGAAGCACTGTAAGTTCGGCGCAATCTCTTCGGAGCCAATCCGGCTTGAGCCGTACCATCGGTAAATTGCCCTGACCCGTCGTTAATCAATAAATAGGCGGGCAACCCATCCAGCGCCGCGTAATACGGAGTCGGAGCTCGCCCCCCTGCATAGGGGTTTAGGTATTGCGGGACAAACGCATCAAGATCCCCATCGCCATCCACATCCCCCACCGCTACAGCCGAAGGATCACTGAGTTGCGTCCTTGCCACATCACTCAAGCTCACGATGGGAGGTTCAGCAAAGTTCCCATCCGCTTTCCCTGGAAAAACTATTGGCTTTTGATCCGGGCCGAAAGTCAATAAATCTGGCCGTCCATCGCCCGTAAAATCTACAATCGCCGCCGCATCCGGAAATTGACCGCGCCCGTCACTGAGCAACGGCTTAGGCTGAAATCGAAAACCACCCTGATTCCAATAAACCAGATTGGCACCGGTTGGTATAATCTCGGGCAAATGATCTCCATTCAAATCACGGATCAATAACGGCGCTGGATCAACTCCATTCGGAATGCGAGTGCGAGTAAACTGCGGATTATCCCGGCGAACCCGAAGCAGTCCCGTTGTCTCAAAAGGCACCTCTCCTGACCGTCGCAATTCCTTTAATGATTCCACCACCAACTTGACCGGCTGCCAAAACCCTTTCGCATCCTTTTTTTCTCCCCAATAGACACGTAACGCA
>DPAW01000065.1 GCA_003517285.1 Verrucomicrobiales bacterium | reverse complement strand
TTTTTGGTTCTAAATGATCAATTCCTTGATCACGTGCCCGTGTACATCGGTCAGTCGGCGTTGGATGCCGTTGTGGTAGAAGCTCAACCGTTCATGATCAATGCCGAGCAGGTGTAATGCAGTGGCGTGAAAATCGTAGGAGTAGGTGGGGTTCACCGCTGCCTTCCAGCCCAGTTCATCCGTGGCGCCATAGCTGGTACCGCCCCGAATGCCGCCGCCGGCCAGCCACGCGGTGAAGGCGCCGGCATTGTGGTCGCGGCCTTGGCCTTTACTGCCTTGAGCGGCGGGTTGGCGACCGAATTCGGTGTTGCAGATCACGAGCGTTTCATCAAGTAGCCCACGCGCCTTGAGATCTTTGAGCAACGCTGCCGCGCCGCCATCGAGCACGCGGCCCCAGTAGCCGTGATCGCGTGGGAGATCTTCGTGACTGTCCCAGTTGGGGCGGATCTTGCGGGCCGTGGTGTTTTCCGCTCCACAAAAAATTTGCACGAACCGCACACCGCGTTCCACTAGTCGGCGTGCCAGCAGGCATTGGCGGCCGAAGGGGCCGATGTCTTCGTCTGCCAATTGATAAAGCTTTTGCGTGGCCTTACTTTCGCCGGTGATCGCAGTGGCCTCCGGCGCGCTGAGTTGCAGCTTGGCAGCCATCTCATATGCCTTGATGCGAGCCTCGAGCTCAGAATTGCCTGGGCGCCCGACGGCATGCTGACGGTTGAGTAGCGAAAGAAGGTTGGCATCGCGCGGGTTGCCCTTGAATTCATCCGGGGCAAACAAATCGGCCAGAGGCGGCTTGTCCGCAGCCGTTTGCATTGGTGTGCCCTGTTGCTTGGCAGGCAGAAAACCGGCGCCCCAGTTGAGGACGCCGCCAGGGGGAAGGCCGCGCGGATCGGGTAGTACCACGTAGCCGGGCAGATTGTCCGCCTCGCTGCCGAGACCGTACGTCACCCACGCGCCCATCGAGGGAAAGCCAGGTAAAATGAAACCGCTGTTCATCATGAACATCGCCGGGCCGTGCAGCGCGGATTTGCTGCGCATCGAATGCACAAAGGCCATGTCGTCCACGCAGCTGGCCAGCCGTGGGAAGAGCGCGCTCATCGGTCGCCCGCAGGCGCCGTGCTTTTGAAACGTCCAATGGCTGCCCTGACAGTTGCCGGGTTTGGAGGCGAAGAATTGTAATTTGCCGCCGGGATCAAATGGCGTGCCGTTGCGCTTGGCCAGCTCGGGCTTATGATCCCAGGTATCCACTTGGCTCATGCCGCCCGGGCAAAAAATCTGAATGACTGCCTTGGCCTTGGCCGGGTGATGCCCGGCTGGTTGCGGTTCGCGCGCCAGCAAATCGCCCAGTGCCATCAGGCCAAAGCCGCCACCGGCGGTGCGGAGGAATTCTCTGCGAGAGCTAGTCGACATAGGCAAATTCATTGGCGTTGAGCAACGCGTGGCAAAGGGCGAAGAGGCCTTTGGTTTGGACGGTTTGGAGCGCGGCTTGGGCTTCGGGCGGAGTCGGCGGGCGGCCGAATGCCAGTCGGAAGGCGCGGTCAATTTGGTCGGCGGGATTGGCACCGGCATCCTGTTTCAGGCGCGCGGCAAAGTAGCCAGCCTGTTTGAGCATGAAGGGGTTGTTGCTGAGCGTGAGGGCCTGCAATGGCGTGGTGGTGGTGAGGCGTTTGGGCGTGAGGTTGGCGGGATCCGGACAATCAAGCGTGGTGAGAAATTCATGCGGCGTGGTGCGGACGACAAATCGATAAATGCTGCGACGCCACAGGTCGGGGGTATCTGGCGTGATGTACTGGTAAATGGGTGCGTAGGCTTGGGTATATTTGAAATCTCGATAGCCCGGGCCGCCGCCCTTGTGGTTGAGCTTGCCGCTAGTGGCTAGTACGGCATCTCGCATCGCTTCGGCTTGCAGACGACGCGGGTTTTGTCGCCAAAGAAAACGGTTGTCGGCATCAGTGGCCTTGCCGTGAAAGGTATGGGACACCTGTCGGTAGGTGGCGCTGGTGACGATAAGGCGGGTGATGGCCTTGAGCGATCCCTTGCGAAGCCGCAGTTCCTCAGCAAGCCAATCGAGCAGCTCGGGATGCGTGGGTTTTTGGCCACCGCGCCCAAAGTCGCTGGGGGTATCCACAATGCCTCGACCGAAATGCCATTGCCATAGTCGATTGACAATCACGCGGCGGGTCAGTGGGTTGTCCGGATGCGTGATCCACTTGGCGAGCGCAGCCCGGCGTTGGCCCTCGGGCATGTTGTGATCGCCAAAATCGGCCTTCAGTCCCTTTACCCAGCGCAATGTTCCGGGCGTGGCGGGGTCACGGGGAGATTCGGGGTTGCCGCGGTGCAGCACTTTTACCACTGGAGGTTGCTCCGCGATGACGCCGTAGAATTTCGGTGGTTCACCAAGGTTGGCGAGTTCCGTTTCCAGACGTGCCTTTTGACGGCGAAGCTGTTCCAGTTTTTTTTGGTCAGCGGCAGTCAACTGCTTGGGCTTGATCGGGGCCAGTCGCGGATTGCCAAAGCTGATTTGGTCATGACTGTAGCCATTGCCGCCATCGGTCGAAATGAGAGTAAGAAAGCGTGCGTCGTCGGGGAGATTGAATTCTACGGTTACGGCTTCCTTGCGGCCGATGCGTTGGTGAGCGGTGAGTTTGCCATCGACCAATACACGAAACTCCGCACTGGGCTGCACGGTGATCCCGCCATAGCCAACCACGGTACTGAAGCGCAGCCCGCTGATGCCGGTGGCCTTGCGAATGGCGGCGAGGTCAAAGGTGATGCCAGCATTGGCGTGCAGGCCGAGCAAGCTGTGGTCGGCCTTGTTATAATCCACGCCGCCCCATTGGGTGGAGTGCTGGCTGGCAACCGGTCCGTTGCGGATCATGTCCCACGCCATGCCGCCATTGGCCGGCAGGCTGGTGGCCTTGAGGCCGGTGGAGCTGATGGGGGTTTCGCCTTGGGCTGGTACAAACACTCCGTCCACAAAATCGTACGTGCTCTTTGCGTAGTTACCTGGCTTCACATTGCCGAGGTTGCCGAATTTGCGCTCCTGCACCTTAGCGGTACGTGCGTCCAGCCCGATCCCTTTGCGACCGGTGCCAAAACCGTTCCCACCGCCGACCACGTCAGCCAGATCAATGCCGCGGCCTTCCAGTTCGCCAATGGCGAATTGCGCCTGACTCAGCTTGTCCTCAATCGCCTTTTTCCGAGCGTTGTGCTGGGCGAGTGCGTCGTCGCTGACATTGCGAGAGCCGCGCTTCAAGCCGGCAAACACAGCGGTGAGGCGGTAGTAATCCTCCTGCGGAATTTTATCGAGCTTGTGATCATGGCAGCGGGCACAGTTGACAGTCATCGCGGTGGTGGCAGTCATCACCTGTGTCATCATGTCATCCAGATCAAGCGCCCGGGCGCTGCGACGCAGGATGGGGCTCTTGGTTTCCACTTGGCCGACGAAATCCCATGGACCGGCAGCGAGGAAGCCCGTGGCGATCACCGCATCGGGATCATCCGGCCACAACACATCGCCGGCGATTTGCTCCTGCAGAAAACGGTCGTATGGTTTGTCGGCATTGAAGGCACGAATGACGTAGTCGCGGTAGGGCCACGCATCAGGTCGGAGCTTGTCGCGCTCAAAGCCGTGCGTATCCGCATAGTGGGCGATGTCCAGCCAATGCCGGGCAAAGCGTTCGCCGAAATGCGGCGAGGCGAGTAGGCGATCGACGAGCTTTTCGTATGCCTTGGGATCGGGATCACGAACAAATGCCTCCACGACCTCAGGCTTGGGCGGTAATCCGTGCAGGTCAAAATGCAATCGCCGAATCAATGTGCGCCGTTCGGCCTCGGGCGAAGGCGTGAGTTTGGCCTCCTGCCGTTTCATCAGGATAAAGGCATCGATTGGGTGTCGCACATTCGCCGTCGGAACCAGCGGCGGCTCGATGGGTTTTAGCGCCCAGTGCGGCGGCTCCGCCCATAGGCTGATTGCCAGCAACAGTGATGCGGTGAAAACTTTCACTCGGGAAAGGATGCAGCGGCTCGGCCACGCGGGCAAGTCGGTTCCAACATTCATTGAGCCTTGATAATTGAGCACTGATCCTATCCTATCTCCTCATGCGTCATCTGTTTTTAACTATACTGTTTTTCTCTGTTTCCCTGCAGGCTGCCAAGCCCAACATCATTTTCATTCTGGCAGATGACATGGGTTACGGTGATGTGCAGGCGTTGAATCCAAAATCAAAAATCCCCACGCCGCATCTGAACCGTTTGGCGAAGGAAGGCATGACGTTTACCGACGCGCATAGCCCTTCCGGAGTGTGTACGCCTACAAGGTACGGAGTGATCACTGGCCGTTACTGCTGGCGATCTTCGCTTAAGCGCGGTGTGCTCGGCGGGTACAGCGCGCCGTTGATTGAGAAGAACCGGCCGACTGTGGGCGGCGTGATGCAAAAGGCGGGGTACCACACGGCAGCGATTGGTAAATGGCATCTCGGCATGAACATGACCCGGCGCGAGGGTGGCAAACCGAAACAGGATCGTTGGGACGGCGACGGCAATGTGGATTTCACCAAGCCGATCGCCGACAGTCCGATCACGCGCGGCTTTCACGAATACTTTGGTGTGAGCGCCTCGCTCGACATGGCGCCGTATGTGTGGATTGAGAACGACCGGTTTGTGCCGGCCAAGCTCGTGCAGCAGCCGGGCATCAAGTTTCCTGGCTTTGTACGGGCGGGACCGCGGGCGGAGGATTTGAAATTCGAAGAAGGCCTCGATGTGCTCGGCGAACGCACGGCGGCTTTTCTTAAACGTATGGCCAAGGGCGACCAGCCCTTCTTCCTGTATATGCCGCTCACCGGGCCGCACAAGCCGGTGACGCCGCATCCACGTTTCGTTGGCAAAACCGGCCTTGGGCCTTACGGCGATTTTGTGATGAATGTGGACGACACCGTCGGTCAGGTGCTTAAGGCGTTGGATGAAACCAAGCTGACGGATAACACGTTGGTGATGTTCACCAGCGACAACGGTTCGTTCATGTATCGCGTGGACGACGAGGATGATCACGTGAAAACGCCGACCAAGCAGCAGTACCATTCCAACAGCCACACCGCCAACGGCCCATGGCGTGGCACCAAGGCGGATATCTGGGAGGGCGGCCATCACGTGCCGTTCTTCGCGCGCTGGCCGGGCAAGGTGAAGGCCGGCAGCCAGAGCGCGCAAGTGATCACGCACACCGATCTCTTTGCCACCGTCGCCGCGATTGCCGGGGCGAAAATCCCGAAGGGCGCGGCCGCTGACAGCTACAGTTTCCTGCCGTTGCTGCTTGGCAAAGCCAAGGCTTACTCACGTCCGCCGGTGATTCATCATTCCGCTAGCGGCATGTTCGCCATCCGTGACGGCGACTGGAAACTCGTTCTCGGCAACGGCTCCGGCGGTCGCCAACAACCGCGCGGTAAGGCATTTGAGAGACCATACTTTCTGGCGAACATTAAGACACACGGCGATGAACAGAAAAATTTTGTCGAAGCCGAACCGGCTATCGCGAAACGACTCGAGGAAATCTTTAAAAAAATCCACAAAAACGAGCGGCGCTAACTCAAAAGCATGATTGCCACCATAAATTCAGTGTTTTAATTGTGAACTGCTAATGTGACTCATTCTCAAAAATTGCTTGCACCCTAAATCTTTTTAGATGATTACGGGTGCCTCAAGTGATGGAAAATATCGTGGAAATATCCGATCAGGAGCGGTCGAAGTCTGCGGATTTGCTAATTTGTGATTGTTTCCAGGTGAAGGCGTCGGCCATTCATGAGGCCATTAACGAGGGAAATGCGCAGACCATCTGCGAAATTACTCGCCAAACCAATGCGGGAAGTGGCTGTGGTAGTTGCCAGTGTCGCAT
>DPAW01000017.1:26905-31703 GCA_003517285.1 Verrucomicrobiales bacterium | reverse complement strand
GCCTTCCTCGTTGGCGGAAAGCGTATTGCCAAAATTATCCACTACCGAAACATGGTTGTGCTGCAATCCCGGCACAGAATTGGCCACAAGAAAACGGATGGAGTTGACAGCCTGTTGATCGACCATGCCTTCCTGGCTCAGATTCACCATCACCGAGGCAGTAGGCTTTTTATTATCATCCACAATCAACCGAGTCTCGGGCATCACGACCATGACGCGGGCGCTTTTCACTCCGGAAATCATAGAGATACTGCGGCCGAGCTCGCCTTCGATGGCGCGCTTCTTGTTCACTTGCTGCACGAAATCCGACATACTGATGGTATTTTTCTCATCAAATAATTCGTAACCCTTGCCGTCTCCGGAAGACTTGGGTAACCCGCGACTAGCCAACGTCATACGCAGGCTGTGCACTTGACTGCGGGGCACCTTAATGCTGGTGCCGCCGGCGCCGGCTTCATACGGCACGCTCTGTTCTTCCAACACGGCTACCACCTCGCCGGCATCCTTCGGGTCGAGTCCGCCATAGAGCAGCACGAAATCGGTACGGCTGGTGAAAAACACCACGACCGCCAGCGTGACGGCAACAATGAGGCCGGAGGCCACCACGGTGAGTTTCTGGTTCACGCCCAGTTGCGACCAAATGGCCAGCAGTTGTGCGCCTAATGCTCTGAGTTGTTCCATGATTCGATCCGTCGATTGGGTTAGCTAGGGGTTAGATCTGCATGCGCATCAGTTCCTGATATCCTTCCAGTAGTTTGTTGCGCACTTCCACCATGAGTTGGAAGGCCACACCGGCCTCCTGCATGGCAATCATCGCCTGATGCAGCGGGACTTCCTTTCCCGCGAGCAGGTCGTTGACAGCTTGTGTGGAGTCGAGCTGTTTCTGGTTCACCTCGCCCACAAATTGATTGAGCACCTCGCCGAAACCGGCTCCCTGCACGGCCCCGGCTCCCTGAGCAGCCTGGGTGGATTCCACCTGACCGGTCTTTGCAGCCTGCTGAATATCCCGTGCCTGCTCCATCATGGCGCGTTGATGACGGTACATTTCCGTCAGACCCTGCGTTGCCATGGGATTCATTTGGACCGGGATCATAATGCGTGTTCCTATTTAATAAAGTGTCTCTCTAGTTGCCCTTGCCTATGGCGAGGGTTTGCATAGCCATCTGGCGAGCGGTGCGAATGATGGCCAGATTGGCCTCAGTGGCGCGCGAGGAGGAAATCAAGTCCGCCATTTCTTCGTGAATGCTTACATTGGGGAATTTCACCATGCCGGTTTCCGGATCGGCATCCGGGTGGCCAGGCTGATAAAGCAGCCGGTTCGGCCGACCATCGGCTTCAATGCCGGCCACCTGCACTTCCTGCACGGCATTGGCAGCATCAAACTGGTTTTTCATCACCGTCTCAAACCGCACCACTTGGCGCTGATACGGACCGCCTTGCGGGGTACTGGTGGTGTTGGCGTTGGCGATGTTTTGAGAAATAACTTCCATCCGCACCTTCTCCGCCTGAATTGCTGAGGCGGCGCTGTCGGCTCCGGGAAGTAAATTGACGCTAAGCATGATGAGTTCCTAGGGCTGGGTTATCGGGTTTGTATGGCTGAGCGCAGCTTGCTGAGCGTGCCGGTAATCATCTGGGTTTGCAGGTGGTGAGCGACCATGTTCTTTTGCAGATGGGTTAATTCCTTCTCCAGCTGCACGGTGTTGCCGTCGCGGTTTTGAGCCACAGCGGATTGATCGACTGATACGGTGGGTTTGAGCTGTTGCACGTTACTAACGACTCCTCCCGCGATCGCCCGGGACAACTCTGTCGCAAAAGCCGGAGCCACATCCACCCGCTTATAGTTAGGCGTTTCAATGTTCGCCAAATTACTCGCGATGGCCTCCTGCCGCAGCACGGTGGCATCGAGCATTTTCTTCACGCCCTGATAATTGGCGCTAGCAAACAAACCGTCGATCATACCCCGCGAGCAGCATTCCCCGTGCCATTGCCCCTAAATAGGCCGCTTGTTTTATGACGATTCAAAAACAGCCTTGTTTAGGCTAAAAAATGCGATTTATTCCGTGTTTTATGGATTTATGATGACGATGGGCTCAGGCAAGGTCATGGTAATTGTGGCCGCATTGAAAATTAGGCCAGAAATGGTAATTTGGAGATTAACTGGGTAAACGTTCCTGACATTTGGCCCTGAAAATGTTGGCCCGTGATTTGCTGCATGAAAGCGTAAATCTCTGTTTGAACAAGATGTTTAGGCGGAAAAAACAGATGTTTTTAGTGAAAACACGCCAGCCAAGGTTGCTGCTGTGGTGTCTGGGTTTTTGGACCGGGATGGCGCTTTTTGCTGCCCCACCAGCCCTGCCGACGGCGGCGACCCCGGAATTTGCCGGTCGCCAGTGGGCTCAGGCTTGGTTGGAGCAGGCTCGTGATCGGTATAATCCGGTGCAGCCAGTCAACCTCAAGGGCACACCGGAGGAAGCGGAATTCGATTTTACCGTGGAATCTCAGCGGTTCACCAAGCCATTGGTTACCGGCCCGTTGGCGTTGGTGCTGAATCTTTCGGCGGGCTATCCGTATCCGCAAAGCTCCACGGATTTTCAATTTTGGATCACGCGCATTGCCAATGACGACATGCGCCAGCGTTACCAACGGATCATGACGGATCTGACAGAGCATTATAAGACGCGCGGTTACTCCCAGACCCGGGCGCGTTTGTTAGCTGAGGATTTATTCCATCAAAAATCCGCCATTTACTATCCGTTGGTCCATCACGCTTCCCCGAATCTGGGTGCCTTAGGACCGAAAGATTCGCGCAATCCATACGGCAACAGCACGCTCGCCAATAGCGCAGCGGATAACTACAACCTGGGCCTGCTTTGCCAAAAGGTTGGCAACCATGAACAAGCTGCGCAGCTGTTTCATCAAGCTGCACTCACGGGACACGCCGGGGCGCAGGCGAGTTTGGCTTATCTGTATGAAACCGGCCAAGGCGTCACTAAAAACGCAGCTCAAGCAGTTTCCTTTTACACTCAAGCCGCCCGGCAGGGCCATGCGGTGGCGCAGTATAATCTTGGGAGAATTTACCAGAACGGCCTAGACGATGGTAGTCAACAGGTGCCAGCAAATCCGCAGACAGCCGAGTATTATCTGCAACGGGCCGCCTCGCAGGGCGTAGTGAGTGCCTATCACCAGCTCGGCGTGCTTTATTATAACCTTGGCCTACGCCTGACCGCGAAATCCCTTACGGAAGAGGAATTCAAACAATGGGATACCAATGAGGACCAAGTGATTTCCCCGCAGGAAAACCAGTATTTGCGCGATGCCCATGATCATTTCCTTCTCGCCAGCCAGCAGCATTATGGACCTTCCCAACACGCCTTGGGGGTGATGTATCTGCAGGGCTACGGCGTCCCGGCTGATGCCACCCGGGCCGTGCATTGGCTTCAACAGGCGGCCAATCATCCCCAGCCCGATTCGTATTACAACCTCGCCCAGTTGTATGAACAGGGCCAAGGAACGAAGCGAAACCTGGCACGCGCATTTCTTTTGTACCGTCAAGCCGCGCGCATGAGCCATGCGCCCAGTCAGTACAACGTGGGCTTGTTTTATTACCAAGGACGGCGAGCTGGTACACTGATCAGCCAGAAGGTCCCCGAATCCTTTATGGTCAAACATCCGCGCCTGATTGATGACATGGTGGCTCTGGATCCCCAACGTCATGCGATCCTAGAACAGGCCACGGCCTTGTATCGGCCCGCGCAACCTGAGGAAGCCTTGCGGACACTCGATTTGTTTGTCGCCGATGAACACGTCCAATTGATTGTATCCGTTCTCAAATCAATGTTGCCGGCAGAGGTCGATGTGTCCGACTCCATCATCGCGCCCTTGGGCGGTGATGATCCGGTGCAGGCTAGTGTCTGGTGGACCTTGGCGGCGGAACAAAACCAACCCGCCGCCCAGCAGGGTTTGGAACTGGTGAATCGAGTGCTCACGCGGGAACAGGTTCACTTTGCTAAGGCCATTGCAGCTACGGAGAAAAATCGGATGAACCTGCCCTCGCCCACACTGCCCTTGGGGCAAAGCGCGACCGCGCTGGCGTTTGCGCCCGCGGATTGGGGCACCGGCTTCTTTGTCTCTAAAGATGGCTATGTGATCGCCGGCAAACACCTGCTTCAAAGCGGCAATCGCTTTCAGGTGACCACGGAGAACGGCACTTTTCCCGCTCAGGTGGTACATGTGCCGGGCGATATGGATCAATATTTACTCCTGAAAATTCAGGGGGATTATGACTTCCCTGCCCTGTCCTTACACTCCAGCCACGGCACACGGTTGAACGATCCGGTAAACGTGTTGGGCTATCAACTCCCGGAAACCTCCGAGCAATCACAGCCACGCCCGGCCAAGGCGGATACCACTATTCATAGCATCCTCGGGGCCCAGGCAGATCCGAGGTTCTTTACCTTGCGCGCCCCGGTATTGGGCGACCGCATGCTGATACAGTTTGAGAAATATCTGGATGACGCCAGCTCAAAGAATCAACCTTTTGCCAACACTCCGGAATCACAGGAGCTGTTGTTCCGCCTGCAAACCACCTCGGTTGAACGCCTGCGCGGCGCGCTGCGAGCCTCGCATGTGTTGCTCGGCGCAGCCGACTTAAGCATTGGCTATCAATTGAAAGAAGCCTTGTGGTACGACGGCGTAAACCATCAGTGGCTCAAGCAACCCGATACCCAAAAACGCGCCCGCCATTACCCGGCACAATCCTGGGTGGCCCTAGATTTGCGGCATATCAAAGTGGCCCCGC
>DPAW01000017.1:0-26561 GCA_003517285.1 Verrucomicrobiales bacterium | reverse complement strand
CAAGCCTTGGTGCGGCTCTCGGCGGTGCCCGGTATGTGGCAACGCGGCAAGACATTGAGTCGGTTGTACGAGGCGGCAGAAGAGCTTCTCACAAAACCTATTCCCGGTAACCAAGCCCGCACACAACTGGAATCCATCATCCAGGATGCGAAATTCTCCGTGCTCAAACGCACAGCCGGTTTCCGAGGCGCGGCTCTATTGAACCGCCAAGGCCAGGCCATTGGTCTCTTTTTTCCCGGCTCTCACCGGCGATCGCCGGATGTGTTTCAAAACTTTAACTCCTACCACCGGTACATGTTAAAGAGTGACCACTTGCTGTCGTTTCTCAAACGCTCGGCCAAGGTCACTTATCAAACCGAGCCCATCGAGCTGCCCAAGCTGGCTTCCACCGGGCCCGTGCCCATGGATCGCGAAGCCTACTGGCTCGCCAAAGCCCAGGCATCCATGGTATTGGTTCAGGTGTCCGCCGGGCAACCGGTGGCCGCGAAAGGAGGTTCGCAATGATCCGCTGGGGCACACTCATGGCCGGGATGCTTGGTTTCATTCTGGTGCTGGCTCTTGGCCTCAGCATGGGCAAAGCGTGGGAACGGACACTTACCAGCGCGCTGTTTGGCGCCCTTGCCTTTGGGCTCATTGGCCAATGGTGGATGCGCCTGTGGCTCACCAGCCTAACCGCAGCCCAAGTGGAACACGCCGAGTTAGAGTCCATTGCCTCGCAGAATGCCGAAGCAAGCCGGGAGTCCGAAGAATTCAATCCGGAGGAACAATACTAAAGGATTATTAATCCATGGCCCAAGCGACTGCCCAGCAAGAACAAGAAACTGCGCCACGCCCTCATCGGCCCACGCAGACCAAGGCGGCGCGTGCCTATCAAAAGGCCCAGCTCACGGAGGCCACTGAGGAGGAGCTTCTGGAAACCTACGCCTCGGTGATCAGCCAAATGGTCCATCGTTTTGTGCCGCTGGTACGGGTCACGGTGGACGTGGATGATTTGAAAAACATCGCAAGCCTCGCATTGATCCAGGCCGCCCACGGCTTTGATCCGACGGCGGGCATGTCCTTCGAGAGCTATGCGCGCATGCGCATTCGGGGTGCAATTCTGGATGAGATCCGCAAATCCCAGCCGCTCTCACGCACGGTGTATTCGCGCCGCAAAGAGCTGGAAAATACTATGGAAACCCTTCGCATGGAATTGAATCGCCAGCCGGAGGAGGAGGAAATAGCCGATCGGCTCGGGATCACCGTTGAACGATACCGTGCCCAGCTGGATGAATTGCGGCCAGTGGTGTTTGTGCCTTTGCACCAAATGCTGGATGGTGATGATGAATTTTCTCATTCCAACGATCATTACGCGGCGGACCTTACCCAAGAGGACCCGGGCGAAAGCACGGGGCGCCGCGAGTTGCACGTGCTGATTCGCGAACGCATTCAGCAACTTAACCGCAAACAACAGCAAGTGCTACTGCTCTTTCATTACGAGGGCCTGCGAATGAAGGACGTGGCGGAGCTGATGGGCATCAGTGAATCACGTGTGTGCCAGATCAATACCGAGGCGGTATTGTCATTGCGCAGTCACCTCCACCGACAAGAACGAATTTAAAAAAGAAGGAAAAATAATGTTTATTATAATCGGATTTGTGATCATTTTTGGGGGCGTTGCAGTCGGCTTCGCCATGGCTGCAGGCGGTTACGGCCCAATGAACTTTGGCGCAATCGGCGGCCTCTTTCACCTGAATGAGTTTATCTCATTAGGAGGGATGGTTATCGGAAGTTGCGTTGTTATGGCACCGCTACCAGTACTTAAGGGAGTATTCAAGCAGGCTCTCGGCACGCTCAAAGGTTCACCTTATGATCAGGCAGATTATGAAGAATTATTCAAATGTATGTACGAACTTTTCCAACTTGGCCGCAAGGGTGGCATGATTGCCCTGGAAGAACACGTAATGAACCCCGAAGCCAGTGCTTTATTCAGCAACTACCCAAAATTCCACGGCAACCATCATGCACTTGAGTATTTGGCTGACGGCCTAAAACCAATCGTAGACGGTCGAATCAAACCGGACCAACTGGAACCACTCATGGCAAAAAGCCTCCATAAAATGGAAGAAGAACACCATGAACCGGTGCTGGTTATGACCAAGGTAGCCGATTCGCTCCCCGCCTTTGGAATTGTGGCCGCTGTGTTGGGTATCATCGTGGTGATGATGTTCAAAATCGGTGGAGATACTGCGGTAGTCGGTCAAGGTATTGCGACGGCGCTTGCCGGCACATTCTTTGGGATTTTCGGCTCGTACTGCATGGTCGGCCCGTTAGCCACCAACTGCGAATTTAACGGTCATGCAGAGCTTACCTACATGAAAGTCATTAAATCTTCGGTCATCAGTTTTGCCAATGGGCTTCCCCCACTCGTCGCCTGCGAAGTAGGTCGCCGGGAACTGGGTGAGGATGTGCGCATGAGTTCTGGAGACTTAGAAACTCTTTTGAAGTCTGGCGGGGGATGAGCCATTCAAATAATTTACCCTTAAAAACCAAAAAGAAATAATCAAGCACTATGGCCGGAGGAGGAGGAGGAGCATGGAAAGTAGCTTACGCTGACTTTGTGACCGCGATGATGGCGCTTTTCTTGGTGCTGTGGATAATAAGCCAAGACGAGCAAATCAAAGGTAATGTGCAACAGTATTTCCGCACTCGTTTTGCGTCGGTAACAAAACAATCAGTCGGCATTATCCCTATTGAAAACGCCGACCTTATCCGAGCCAAGCGCGCGCACTTTGAGAAAGCCTCCGCCATTCCCCTTGAACAAGTACGTCGACTAAACGATGATTTGGTGCGGGCGTTTGTGCAAAACCCGGAGTACATCGACATGAAAACGCTTCGCGTGCAGATGACCGATGAAGGGTTGTTGATTGAATTTTTCAACGACCCAAGCAAGCGTTTGTTTAAGGAAAAAACAGCCGAAATGACTGAGTACGGCCGTGTGCTTTTCCGTATTGTGGCCTGGACTCTGGCCAAGCATGACAGCCGCAAATCCACTCTGGTGGAGGTGGAAGGCCACACCAGCAAATCATTCCAAGGACGCGAAGATCAGGATGAATGGGATGTTTCCACCGACCGCGCCATTACCGTACGGAAGTATATGTCCGAGGAAGGCGTGAAACCCGACCAATTCCACAAAGTGACCGGCTATGGCAATCGCCGTCCGTTACAGGATAAGCTCGGGAAGCTTGATCATCCCTATCACAACCGCGTGAGCATCATGGTACGCCCGCGGCAACCCGGTAGTTAATACGATGACGGACTCAGGATTTACCCCTTTTGGCAACGGGCTGGATGCCCGGCCCTCCCCGCAATTTGTGGGGCATGGCGAAGACACGCTGGCTCCGTCCAGTCCCCAGGCCGCGCCAGCCCCTGTAATGCCGGCTGAAGCGGTGGATTTGCCCGGGGAAATCCGGAAAATTCTTCAGGGCCAGCTTGCAGAGACCGCACTGGATTCTGCGGTCATCGCCATTGAAGCCGCCATCAACAACGCCCCCACCCGAGTGGCGTTGCCGGAAATCAAGCTGAACACCGGCGACGATCAACAGACCCTCCAAACCCCACCCACCATCGAGTTCGTACGCGAAGGTGATACCGTCAAGAGCGTACAGGTCCGCTGCGCTTGCGGGCAGTCCATTCATCTAGACTGTATTTATTAGTCCGCATTCTGGCATTCCATTTGCTGTGTTACCGTGGGGTTGTGTAGTTACCCCGTGAACCGCGTATGGATTTAAACGTATCAGGACTAGCTTCCGGCTTTGACTGGAAGAGCATGGTGGATCAGCTCACCAATGTGGAACGGGCGCCGCAACGCCGGATGCGCACCGAGCAGGCGGGTGTGCGCGCCAAGAATGCCGCCTTCACCAGGTTGAAGACCGAGCTGACTTCCCTCAAAACCGTATCGGAACAACTAAAGGACACGGCCTTTTTCGATACTCGCAAAGTGACCAGTAGTGAAACGCATGCCACGGCCACGGCGGATTCGGGCACGTCATCAGGCGAATACAATTTTGAAATCTTCCAGCTGGCTACCTCGGCCAAGCAACTGGGTGCCAGCGATGTGGGTGCCGCGGTGAACACCAGCTCGGCTATGAGTTCAGGCGGTTTCTCGATTGCTGTCACCGGCGGCACTGTCACTGTGCAGGGCAAACAGGTGACGGTGAGTACGGATGATTCCCTGACCACCACGCTGGCAGCCATCAAAACAGCCGTGGGCGGCAGCTTCGATTACTCTGTGAGCGGCGACAAAGTGACCTTGACGGATTCCTCCGAAATCGTGCTGGGATCGGCCACGGACACTAGTAATTTTCTGCAAGCCCTGCGCCTGAACGCCAATGGCACCACCAGCATCTCCAGCAGCGGTAAGCTTGGCGGCATCGATATCAGTGTCACGCCGGCCAATGCCAATTTCACCGATGGAGCTGGGGCGGCCAGCGGTTCATTCAAAATCAATGGCACCACCATTTCCTGGGATAGCTCCGCCACGATCACGGATATTTTGGACAAAATAAACAGCTCCGAGGCAAGCGTGTATGCCAATTATGACCCGGTGAATGACCGCTTTTTGCTGACCAATAAAACCACCGGCGATGTGGGCATCACCTTGGAGGATGTAACCGGAGATTTTTTGGCTAAGACGCAATTACTCAATGCCAATAGCGGGGCATTATCCCGCGGCAAAAACCTCCTCTATAAGGTCAACGACGCCGGCCCGTTGGAGAGCAAAAGCAACACAATCGACAGCAACAGTTCCGGAATCCAAGGCCTCGCGGTAACCGCCACCAAAGGCAACGGTGCCTCGAAAATCAGCAGCGTGGATACCTCCGGCGAAACCGTCACCACCGAGAGTTCGCACGGATACAGCACCGGTGAGGCAGTCACGGTGTATAGCCCCGGCACGATCCCCGGCGGGTTGTCGTCCAATACCACTTATTACGTGCGCGTGCTTTCCAGCTCTAGCTACTCGCTGCACACCACTAAGGCAAACGCAGAATCCGGCACCAATGCCGTGGATCTGACCAGTGCACAAACCGGCGACGTGTATATGATGAGCAGTTCGCCCAAGATAGCCACCGTTTCCGTCCAATCGGACACCGAGACCATTAAAAATAAAATCGCCGGATTCATCTCCCAAATCAACAAGGTGCAGTCGCTGATCAAAACCCAAACAGCCAGCAGCACGGATGCTGATGGCAAGGTAACTCTCGGCGTGTTGGCCGGGGAATCATTGGTCTCCATGACCATTTCCGGCGATATCCGCACGAAAGCCATCGAGAGCGTGGATGGTCTAAGCGGCACCATCACTCGGCTGGAATCCATCGGCTACACCTCCAGTGGTTACTCCAACGAACTGTCCCTTTCTGATTCCAGCACGTTGGAAACAGCGCTTAGCGAAAACCTGGGGCAGGTTAAATCCCTGTTCACCACCACCACTGATGGCTTAGCCAATTCCATGTACACCTATCTAGACACGCTGCTGGACGATGATGGCTCACTTGAAACAACACAAAATAATCTCACCAACCAAATTAGCTCCATCGATCAGCAGATTGCCGATCACGAGCGTCGGGTACAAATGAACCGCGACACACTCATCCGCAGCTTTGTCAACATGGAGCAGGCCCAATCAAAAATTAACAACGACATGAGCTTTCTTATGTCCAGATTTAAATAATCATCATGAAAAATACCATTTCATTTACCCTGCTAGCGACCCTGTTACTGGGTGTCACGGCTTGCCAAAATTTGTCCCAACGTAATCTCGGCCCCTACTTTGGGCCATTTCACAAAATTGGCAATGTGTACCTCGCGCCTAGTGGCCTGCCCGATACAATGCGGCGTGTGGCGGTGTTGCCGCTCATCCCCAGCCGCGGCAATCGCGATGCCGAGCGCGGCCTGCGCTCCATGCAAGCGGTGTTCACTGAAGAATTTTCCCGCAACCGCCAGGTGGATGTGGTGACCATCACGGCCGACCGCCTCGAACGCATGTTTGGCCGCCGCGGCTTTTATGCCGATGAACCGTTGCCGTTCGATTTCCTCCCGCGCCTGCTCGCGGAAACCGGCTGCCAAGCGGTGTTGTTTACCGAGCTGTCCACCTTCCGCGCCTATCCCCCAGTGGCCTTGGGCTGGAAATTACATTTGTTCGACCTCGAAACCGAAGAGCTGATCTGGGCGGTCGATGAGGTCTTCGATGGAGGCGAAGCGGCGGTGGCTAATTCACTAGCGAGCTATATCCGGAAATCTCATGCCTCCCATCAGTCCGCCGCCACCGAGATCCTAGTGCTCAATTCGCCCCGGGAAATGGCCCGTTTTTCGATTGCGGAGATGATTCCGACTTTAATGAAAAAAAATCCTCAAGTCGCAGCGAATCCTGCCGAACATAATAGCAGTCAGAAGGTGTCCGGAGAACCGGCAACTGAGGGCCCTAGTCCGGCTCCACAGCCCGAAACTCCCGCTGAGGCCGAGGAAAATCTTCCGCCCATGCCGACCACGTCGGACACCATTTGACACTAAAACATTGATTTTTTGCCATTTTAAGGCGAGAGTGCAACCGAAAGGTGTTCCGTGAAGGAAGTTAACTTAAATGCATCCAGGCAGGCCCAAGGCCCCGCCAAGATTGCCCAGGCCCAGAGCCAGCAATCGGCCGCGGTGGACATGGTGGCACCGACTGATGCCATGGAAGCCAACCTCACCCGTACCCCAGATTTTACCCGGGTGGAGCGTGATGTGGAGGCCCGCTTCGACCAGATCAAGGATCGCCTGCGCGAAGCCGTCCAAACCAATGCCTACCCCCCCGCTGAGGCCATCGACGGTTTTGCCAAACTCATCGCCTCGGAAATCGAGCAGAAGAAACGCTGACCCGTCCGGCCCCCTCCGGACGTTAATTTGCTTCCCCACTGGCGGCATGGAAGATGCTGTGAGTGGATTGATGAACAGTACCAATAAGCTGAGTGCCTACCGCGCCAACGCGGTGAGCTCTGCCACACCCGAAAATCTCGTCGTGATGATGTACGACGGGGCCATTCGGTTTCTGGGTGCTGCCATACGGGCCTTCGAGCACGAGGATCCGCTGGATTTCAACCTGAACATCCACGAAAACATCACCAAAACCCAAGCCATCGTTCGCGAGCTCAACCACGCGTTGGACTTGGAAAACGGCGGAGAACTGGCCCACAGCCTTTCCGGCCTCTACATCTATTTCGATAACCGACTTCAGGAAGCTAACATCAGCAAGAACAAGGAGATCATCGAGGAAATTCTGCAACGCATCAGCGACCTGCGCGATGCCTGGAGTGAATCCTTTCAACAACAGGCCGAAGCCGCCCAACTCGCGACGGCCACGCCCCACGCAGCACCCCACCTCACCGCGCCGGGAGCCGCCGCCCAATTTAATACGACCGCCCCGCCACCCACCGAATCTCCTGGCCTTTCCCTCATGGGCTAATCATGAATTCTTCCACCACCATCCTACTGCGTGAATGGAGACGGTTGGCTGAACAGGAAGCCACCACCATTGCCTCGCGTGAATGGACCGAACTCAACGAGTTACTTGACCAGAAAGATCGGATCAAGGATTTGCTGGAAGACTATGAAGGCCCCGATTTTTCGGAAAGCGATTATCAACTCGTCACGGAAATCATCAGCATCACCGGCCAAAACCAACAGCAATTGCAGCTGGCCATGGCCGCCGTGCAAAGCCAGATCCAGACCGAAGACCGCTCGCTCAACACCATGCGCAAGGTCCACCAAACCTACGGTCAACAGGATGGCCCTTCCTTCTGGCATTCCTATTCCTGAGCCACCTCTTCACCACATAAAACAGCCAATAATCGGCTGTTTCATGCGATAAAAACCCTCATTTCTTGGGTCGATACATGGCATGTTAAATGCTGCGTGAAGGCCGAATGAATGTAAGTCTCTATCAAGCCGCCGCGGCCCTGGAAGGATCTCTCCAGCGCCAAGACGTGATCGCGGAAAACTTGGCGGCATCAGGTATTCCCGGGTTCAAGCGGCATCAGGTGGGCTTTCATTCTGTGAATGCGGAGATGTTCAACAACGCCCTGCAACAGGCTGATTCCGCGCAGCAGGCGCAAGTGCAATACATGCTTCCCCGCATCACCGGCTACATCGATTTTCAACAGGGCACCCTGATGCCCACCGGTGATAACAACAACCTCTCACTGGATGGACCTGGTTTCTTTGCCGTAAACGGCCCCAACGGTCCGGTCTACACTCGTGACGGTTCCTTCCACATCAACAGCGACGGTACTTTGGTTACCAAGGAAGGCTACCCGCTGCGCACTGCTGGCGGCGGCTCGATCACTGTGGATACCAACAATGCCACACCGGTAAACGTCGATCGCAACGGCAATGTCAGCCAAGGCGGCACGCCGCTCGGTCAGTTGGAGATCATGACCTTTAATCCCGAGGATCAAAAAAACCTCAAGCGCATCAACGCCGGCTACTACGCCGCCGGCAGCGCCACGCCCGTGCCGACCAATGTGCAAGACACCCGGGTGGCTCAGGGATTTCTTGAGGGCTCCAACACCACGCCCACCCATGAGATGGGGCAATTGATGACCACTCTCCGCCATTTTGAAGCCAACCAAAAAATTATGAAGGTTCATGACGAAACCATGGGCAAATTGATCCAACAACTCGGAAACACTCAATAGGACTGTATCATGTTACGCGCACTCTACTCTTCCGCCTCAGGCATGGAATCACAGCAGATGAATCTGGATGTGATTGCAAATAACTTGGCGAACGTTAACACCACGGGATTCAAAAAGGCCAAGATCGAGTTTCAAGATCTGTTGTATCAGACCAAGCGGGCCGCAGGCTCCGAGTCTGGCCCTGGCAATCAAGTACCCACCTCGCTGCAAATTGGACATGGTGCCCGTCCTGTTTCCACCGCGAAAATCTTCACAGCTGGCGAGATCATGAGTACGGGCGAACGGCTCGATCTCGCCATCCACGGTAACGGATTTTTCAAAGTCACCCTCGCTGATGGCACGAATGCCTTTACGCGGGATGGCGGCTTCAAGCTCGACAGCACTGGCCAGATCGTCACCAGCGATGGCCTGCCGGTCACCAGTTTTGCCGGGGTCACCATCGGTCCAGAGGCAACCAATGTTTCCATCAGCCAAACCGGAGTAGTATCAGTGACTCAAAACGGCACCACTAGCACGGCAGGCAGCCTCGTACTTTCTCGGTTTGCTAATCCAGCCGGGCTGGAAAATATCGGCGCCAATCTCTACCGCGAAACGCCAGCCTCTGGCACAGAACAAACCGGGGAACCAGCTAATGCCGGCATGGGCACAGTGCAACAGGGATACCTTGAGCTTTCCAACGTCAAGGTGGTTGAGGAAATGGTGAATCTCATCAAGGCCCAGCGCGCCTATGAAATCAACTCCAAGGCCATCCAGGCTGCCGATGAAATGATGAGCATGAGCAACCGACTCCGCGGTTAACCCCTATTGCCTGCACTAAACAAAAATGAAACCTTTAATCTGCCTTCTCACTCTGGCCGCCAGCAACTTGCTGGTCTGCGGCGCAGCCGCCACGCGGCCCGTGCCCGACTCCAAACTCGTGCCGCTCATTGCCAAAGCTTTGAGCGATTCCTTTGAGCTGGATCTGGCCAAGCTGGTGCTGGAACCCTCGCGACCGTTGGCTCCCGTAGCCGTTCCGCAGGATACCGCCAACATCAGCATCAAGCTTCTCAACAATCCCTACACCAAACCCAGCTCGTTCATGAAAGCCCAGTACGCCATCCTCGCCGATGGGTTGCCCGTGGCCGAACACACCAGCTATTTCAAGGCGCAGCTGCTACAAGATGTGTGGGTGGCACAAAAAGTCGCCCAGCGCGGGGCGACCTTGGGCGAAGCCAAGATCACCAAAAAGAAAACCAATATCATCAACCTGCGCGACGCCATTTGGATCGGCAAACCGGACAACACGTTGCAGCTCGTCAGCACGCTGTCTCCCGGGGTCGTCCTGCAGGAACGCCATTTACGCCGCACGCCAGTCGTGTTGCGCAACCAAACGGTGGATGCGGTGTTGATCCATAAATCGCTGGTAATCCGCCTGCGTGTGCAAGCATTGGAAGATGGCGCACCCGGCCAGGTGATCCGCCTGCGCAACACCAGTTCCGCCAAGGAAATCCGCGGCACCGTTGTGAACAGTCGTGAAGTGAAAGTGACCTTTTAAATGAAATCCATCTTTTGTTTGTTTTGCTTTGTGTACGCCAGCCTGTTGGTCGCCGACTCGCTTTGGAAAGACGATGTAAGCTTTGCCCCCGCCGCCGACAAGAAGGCTCGGCTCATTGGTGACATCCTCAATGTGCGAGTGCAGGAAAGTAACACCGCTAACCGTAGCGGAACTACTTCATCATCACGCAGCTCTTCGGCGGATGCCAATATTTCAAATCTGTTTTTCACCACCACCAACCCCACCAACGGTAGTCAGCTATTCCACCACAAAGGCGCATTCCCGGCCATGAAGTTTGCTAACTCAACATCACACGCCGGTTCCGGAAGTATTAATAACACAGACAGCATCACCACCCGGTTTGCCGTACGGGTGGTGGATGTGCTGCCCAATCGCAACATGATTATCGAAGGTATTCGCCGGTCGGCCTATAGCGGGGAAACCCAAACCATCATTTTGCGCGGCACCGTACGTGCCGACGACATCGCCGCCGATAACAGTGTCTACAGCTACCAAATCGCCGACATGAACATTCGTTACCTCTCCAGTGGCGTCGTGACCGGTGCCCAAGATAAAGGCTGGTTCATGAAATTCTGGGATACCATCAGTCCATTTTAACCGGAGACACCTTAAATGTATAAAATACTTTTTACGCTCACTTGGTTGCCGATCTTGGCTTGGGGCCAACCCACGATTGCCACGCCCCCAGTCAATCCGCGGGTCGGCCTCATGCCCATCAGTCCCCTGCGCAGCAATGCCGTAGGCGGTGGAGTACGCATTAAGGATCTCGGATTTATCGAAGGGGCGCGCGCCAACCAATTAACCGGGTTTGGCGTTGTCTTGGGCCTGAACAATACCGGCGACAAAGACACCGTATACTCCAAACAAGCCATTGCCAACCTGCTACAGCAATACGGCCTGACCGTGCCCGCCACGTCAGTGTCCTCCAAAAACGCCGCCGCGGTGATGGTTACCGCAAGCCTCCCAGCCTTTGCGAAGAGTGGTTCCCGCATTGATGTCAACGTCATGTCCATGGGCGACTCCACTTCCCTCACAGGTGGCACGCTAATTCAAACCCCCCTCGTTGGAGCCGATGGCCGAGTGTACGCCGTGGCACAGGGACCGGTAAACAATAACGCTTTTTCACTCGGCACCGACAATGCAGCCGTGACCAAAAACCATCCCACCGCCGGCGCCTTAATCGGCGGGGCTTTGGTGGAGAAGGAAGTACAAGCCACTCTCGTTCGTGACGGGCAGGTCAAGATTGTCCTGAACGCCGCCGATTTTACCCTTTCCGCCCGTATGGCCGAAGCCATCCGTGCCCAATCCCAACGCTTGGGCGGAGCCGGCTGGTTTGCTGCCGCCCAAGATGGCAACAGTGTCCGCGTCACGGTGCCGGACCAGTTTCTGGCAGCGCCCATTGATTTTATAGCCCAATTGCAAGCCATCACCGTCGTGCCCGATTCCAAGGCACGCGTAGTGATGAATGAACGCACCGGAACCATCGTGGCAACCTCACGCGTCAAAGTGCTCAGCTGTGCTATTGCCCATGGCAATATCTACCTCGCGGTCAACAAGAGCCCAGAGGTTTCTCAACCTGGCCCAATGGCAGAGGTGGGTGCAACCACAGTGGTTCCCCGTGATGTGGCAAATGTAACCGAACGAGGCGGGGGCCTTAATGTGTTTCCGGAGCTACCCACGGTGCAGGAAGTTTCCCAGGCCCTCAACAGCCTCGGTGCCACACCACGAGATATGATGACGATTTTCCACATGCTCAAGGCTGCCGAAGCGCTACAAGCCGAGCTGATCATCAAGTAATGAAACAAGTGATAAAAAGGTAACGGAGATTTATCATGGGACTCGGAATCATGGGCACGATGGAAATGGCGCGCAATGCCATGCGTACAGCCCGTGCGGGTGCCGAGGTCTCCGGTAATAACCTAGCCAATGCCTCCAATCCGATCTATGCGCGCCAACGCATCAAGGTCAACTCCGCCATCACTATTCCCACCGAAAAAGGCCCGCAAGGGTCCGGTGCCGAAGTAGCACGCTTAGAGCAAGTGCGTGACCAGGTGTTGGATAAATCGCTGATCTCTGAGAAGAGCGTTACCCAATATTTTCAAGCCAAACAGCTTTACCTGCGCCGCGCTGAGGCCGGTCTAGGACAGACAGTGGACAGTCAAACCATCGATGCCGGCGGTGCTTATGGCACCTATGGCTTAGCCGAAGGCATGACCGAGCTGTTCAACTCGTTCCAGTCGCTTAGTGTTTCCCCCACCTCCACCGCTGAACGGCAAACAGTAATTTTCAATGCGCAAAAGGTAGCCGATAAATTTAACACAGTCGACCGGCGCCTCTCCGATCTGCGCACGGCGATCAATGATGAAGTGCAGGACGTCATTAAAGACGTCAACTCCAAGCTGAAGGAGCTGGCGTACACTGCTATCAATATCGGCAACATCGAGTCCGTAGAAGGAGCAGCTAACGAGGTAAGAGATTCCTTACAGGCTTCCATGGAACAGCTCTCAGAGTACGTCAACATCTCCACCACCACCAATGAAGATGGCCAACTCAACGTCTTTGTCGATGGGATGCAAATGATTACCGAAAACGTCCTGACCAACTCGGTGAAACTTCATACCGATGGCGACGGCATGTATTACGTAGCGGATAATACTAACGGCACTGTGTTTAGCCTCAAGTCCGGTTATCTCAAGGGCATGATTGATGCTCGCGATGTGGGCATCAAGGATCTCCGCACCAACATCAGTGCCATTGCAGAGGAGTTGATCACCGAGGTCAATAGCCTGCACCAGACCGGCTATGACCTATACGGGACCAATGACAACAGCGCAGGATTATTTACCGGTACAAACGGCTCTAACATGGGCGTGAATGCCAGTATCATTTCTGATCCACGAAAACTGCAGGGATCCAGCTCCGCTACCGAGGTGAGCAACAACGATGTCTTACGCTCCATCGCCGCCCTGAGCACCAAGACCGTCACGAACCTGAGCGGCATGACCTTTAGCGAGAATTACGGCAACACCGTCAGCCGGTTTGGCCAGGATCTGGCTCTGGCAACCTCGCAGTTAAACGACCAACAAACAGTCCAGAAAATGCTGGAGAAACAAAGGGAATCCATCATGGGCGTATCCGTGGATGAAGAAGTGGCCAACCTGGTGATCTACCAGCGCGCCTTTCAGGCCTCCGCCCGCCTGCTCTCCACCATGGATGATCTCATGCAGGATGTCCTGAACATGACCCGTTAAACCTCATGCGCGTCACGACCAACAGCTTTAACAACGACCTACGCCACAACATCACTCGGCTAGCCGAGCGACAGCTGCGCCTGCAACAGCAGGTCTCCACCGGTCAACGCATCACTACTGCCAGTGATGATCCCAAGGCGATGCGGCGCGTGCTCGACCTTCGCAACCAACAAGGCCAGCTTCGACAGTATCAAGATAACATTACCACGGCGCGTGAAAACACAAACGTCGTGTACTCCACCGTTCAGGGTCTAAAGAAACTAAGTGATCGTGCCTCGGAAATCGCCGTCATTGCTGATGGTGCCAAGGGCCCCAGTGCGCTGAATGCCTACGCCAAGGAAGTGGATCAGTTAATTGAGGAAGCCGTGCGTCTCGCCAACAGTAAGCACCGTGAAGTCTACATTTTTTCCGGTACAAAGGGATCTACCCAAGCCTACACAGCCACCCGCGACGGCACGACAAATCAAATTTCAGGTATCTCCTTCGAGGGTAATGAATCCTCCGCCAGGATTGATATTGCCCCTCACTCAACTGTGGAAGCCAATTACTCCGCAGAAGGGAGCAATGGTATTTTTAAAACCACTACCGCGGGCACCGATTTTGTCGGTAGCCTGATTTCCCTGCGCGATCAGCTTACCACTGCAGCCAGTAGCACGGCGACTGAATCGGAAAAAAGCATGGCCCTTACCACCATCAAGGGAACCCTGGTGGCTAATCTGGATAAGAGCGAACTGAATTTTATCGAGCACTTCAGCAGCATTGGCGCAAAGCTGTCGCGACTGGAAACCTCTGAAACCATCACCACGCAGCAAATTGCCGCCGTGGAGCCATTGATCTCTAATGAAACCGACGTGGACCTAGCTGATACTCTCGTCCGCCTTAACGAGGTCCAAAACGCCTACACCGCGGCCCTCCAGTCCGGAAGCATGCTCCTGCGCACCTCCTTGCTGGATTACCTGCGATAACCAATATTGAAGAAATCACCATGCCGATTCCCATCCAGATGGCAACAATGAGCCAAAACCACCTCGCGGTGGAACAGCTCGCGCAGAACAATAAGTTGACCGAAGCCGAGAAAATTGGTGAGGTGGCAAAGCATTTTGAGGCCATGCTTCTCCGGCAGTTTCTCAACGAAGGCACCCGGCCCATGTTGAGCCAAAGCGAGGGTATGAACCCCGCCCAAAAGAGCATTTATCAGGACATGATCACCAAGACGCTGGCCGAAACCATCAGCCAATCCGGCGACTTCGGACTAGCACAGGCCTTCCGTCACCAGCTCATGCCCCGCAATCTCGCTCAGGCCGAAGCGCAAGCCCAGGCCCAAGCCGATCAACCGAACCATGAATGAGGAACTCAACAACCTGATTGCTATCCTGCGCGAAGAACTCACGCAGTACGGTGAAGTGTTGGCCCTCATGCAAGAACAGCAAGAGCTGATCATCAACCGTGCCGCCAACGAGTTGCTCATCAACCTCAATACCGTCAACTCCCAGATGGAACAAGTGGCACAAGTACGGCAACAACGCGAACTGGCCCGGCAACAACTGGTCGACTCTCTGGGTGGCACCGAAGAGACCACCTTCCGGCAAATGACCGAGATGCTCCCGGCTGAAGTGCAACCCCTGATTGATGCGCTCGTGCAGGAAATCAACCAGATGCTGCAAAACGTTCAGAAATGGCTCCGGCAAAACCACATCTTGCTGAAGCGCTCACTGGATTTGATGCAGACCATCATGAAGAACATGTTCCCCAGCTCCAGTGCCGTAGCCGGCACCTACGGGCGCAGCGGACAGGTTTCTCCAATCAACCCGCCTCCCAGCTCATTGTACGAAGGAATCATCTGATGCAACCGTCCCGCCCCATAACCTTGGTCTTGACCGCGCTGCTGGCGATGAACTTGGCGTCCGCAGAGATAGACCGGCCCCGCGGCGGTCCCAAGCTCGGTTTGCTCACCATCACGCAAGCCCAGGCCAAGCCCGGGTACCTTAACGAAGGCGAACCCTTTGCCTTGCGCAAGGCCCCGCAACTGCGCCCGCCGGCCTATGCCCTACCCGCGCTGCCTATCGCACCCGATCCACAGCCGCTCCCGCTTGCCGCCAGCACACCGGCTCAGCCGCTCAATCCCGCCCAAGGCGGCGGCCGACCGCCGGCGCCTGGCATCACCATTCCCGCCATGCGCGTGGCCCCCATCCAACCCTTTACCATTGAAGCCCGGCCTACCTTTGTAGCCCCAGGCCAAATGATTCAGTCTGGAGCACCCGCCGGCATGAACGTATCCGGGCTAAGGCAAGCCACACCGCAAAATGCCTTTTTAAATCCGGAAATTCTCCAATACTTTAATGCCGACGCCAACGGCACCTATCGTAGCCGCATCCGGCTGGATGCCAATTCCCTCTTTACCTTACCCAGCATGAACCCACTACTACAACGCAGCGGCAGCACCACCTACCAAATCAAATGAAAACTGTTCGGCAAATCCTGTTGATGCTCGCCAGCGTAGGATCGCTCAGCGCAGCCGAAACTCCCATAACCGAAAGCACGGACTGGGGTCTCACCGGCATTCGCACGCCGTTGGAGGAATACGGCCTGACCATCGGCGATGTCACCGTCAGCCGCATTTTTAATCCGGTCGGTCAATTGCGCCCCGAAGACACCGTATTGATCAGCCGACGCCTTACCCAAATCACCAACCCATGGCAGGAACTCACTCCCGGCACCGGGCTGATTGTGAACGGCAAAAAGGCAGTCATCACCCAAATCACACCCGATGCCCCGCCCGCCATCAAAGGAACCGATTTATCGGTCGAAGTGAACGTTAAGGAAATTGCAGGCCCCGATCATTCCTTTAAGTGGGAACAGCAACTTCATAACCTGAATGCCGCCGAAACCGCTCCCGCTCGCGCGGCCACGGTGCAATTGTTAAAGGATCAACTCCGGGTGGGCACTCATCTCTTGTTGAGTGGCAACCGCGTGATCGTGTCCAAGCGGCAAATCGCCTATAACTCCCCCACTTCCACCGCCAACAAGGATCTTACGATTGCCGCCAACTACTACAAACTTATTGGTGGCCGCGGCCAACTTACCGGCACACCCACCGGCAGTGAAAGCATCACCGACGGGGCGTGGAATCTAAAAGACGGCGCACTATCCCTCGCGCAAAACACCGCCCAGTTGGTGACCTGGAAATTCCGCCCGCCCAAAGAAGATCCGGATTTGATTCCCCGCATCACCGTACTCCATCGCATTCGAGGCGTACTGGCCAATCTCGAGATGCCTGATGAACGCACCGCTCGCGCCGAGATCCATGCCACCTATGATGGCCAGGTGCACATCCACCAGTTCCAGTGGCAGCAGCGCTTTGACAATAAAAACCGCCCTAGCTGGCAGCTTTCCGGGACTCAGGATGATTTCGTGGAACTGCAACGAGTTCACGACACCAACATCAGATTTACCATCACGCCGGATTCGCTACTACGCGCCAACAGCGCCGCCCTCAAGTTTTTCCAAACTCGCAAAAGAAACACCGGCGCTCTGCAACTTTCCAGTAATACACTGGATCCCGCCACACTAGAGCAGCAGATAAATAGCCTGAAGCAGATCGTGGAATCGGACGCCTCTGAAACCATCAAAATGGATGCCAAACGGCAGGCGGTGATTTATCTCGCGCGATTCTACGAGCATCAGGCTGTCTCACTACAAGCGGACCAGCAGGAACAACAATTTCGGGCCGCCATCAAGCAACGCGAAGCCCAGCACTACGAACGCATAGCGTGGCTGAACCGCCGGAAAATGGAGCTGCTCCAGACCAAAGCCACCCAGCCATTTTCCGCCGAGCCCGAGGCCAGCCAACCCGATGACCTCACCGTGCCCGATCTTTCCATCAACCAAATCTATGACGAGCTAAACGCGTACCCGGCTCAAGTGCTGGCCTTGCCCGAAGCCGCCCTGGCCCTGCGCCATGCCGATTTACTCCGCCAAACCGTGGCCTTGGAACGCACCGCACAACTCCTGCGCCAACATGCCACCAAGCTGATTCATCCCGAAACCAAACCCGCCGAAGGAGAGATCCCCGAACAAATCGCGCGCAACTTCGCGCTCGCATTGCAATTCTGGTCCGAATACATCCACCGCAGTGAAGGGCTGATGAAAGGCCAGCCGCAATTGGCCGAAAAAGGCGTGATTGCCAACCGACCAGCGCCCGACCCGTACATCCCTGAAATCCTCCTGCGACAGGCGTGGATTTACCGCCAGCTCGGCCAAACCGAACGGGCCATTTCCACCAACTTCGATGTACTCACGGCCACCACACAGCAAAAAATCACCAACCTAACACGGTTCAACCGCATCGCTAATCTTGCATACAGCCAAATCGCCAACGCTTATTATGAAACGGCCGAGCTTCCTGAATCTTATCAGGAATCGATCGATCGATTTTCCAACATGCTGCGTGGCCGACAGGAAATTGATCATACACAAGTTGAGCTGAAGCTCCTACGCTCACTCTTCAAGTCCGACAATCAATCCCGCCAACAAATCCGCCGGCTCGAGCGCCAGCTCGAAAACGCCAAGAGGGAACTGGCCCAGCAACAACCCGGTACACCCGAAGCCATCCTGCAACGCAACATCTTTGAGAACGAACGCAAACGCATCCTCGGCGAGATAGCCATTATCGAGAAAACCCGGTCCGAAAACTGGACCCAGCTCAAGGATCACGCCACCGCCTTTATCAACCGCTACTCCGAAGAACAGCCCGACCTACGTTACGATGGCGAGGTGCGCTACTACCAAATCATGGCGCACAAAGCGCTCGACAACGAGGAACACGTCCGGCGCGGCATGGAGGTATTGCTGGAAATTGAATCCACCCCCGAAGAGCTTCGCCAAGCATGGTTTGCCACCCGCGTGCGCGTGGTGATTGATGTCGCCAACCTGCTCTTCTCCGAAGCGGTGAAAGCCGAAATCCACCGCACGCTCCAGCCCAACCCCGACCCCGCCGCGCCTCACGCGCTGGCTGAAAACTTGCGCGCCGCCATTCTCTACTACCAGTGGGCCCTGAACCATGACCAAGCCTACCGCAGCCAGATTATGCTGCGCCAGCAAATCGCCTTTTGCCAGGAACGTCTGAACGAACAGGAGGCCGCCAAGAAATCCTTCGAGGAAATCAACGAACTCTGCGAAATGCACCCGAGCGACCTGAATCCCACACTTAAAATGGTGAAGATGCTCACTGGCTTTCGATTGGAAAACCTAGAGAAGAAAATCCAGCAAAAACGCGACGCAAAAAATCAACCCACTAATCCCGACTGAGCCGGACCTTATCAGACCCCACTGAGTAATGAGCTTCCCCCCTGACTCTCATTCCACTGGCGGCACGAATTCCTCCCATGAGGAACTCGTGGCGTTGGCCTATGCCCTGCAATCCCACATCGAACTGTGCGGCGAAATTCTCGCCGTGGTGCAGCAGGAACATCAACAACTCAAAACTAATCAGGTCGAGGATGTCACCCAACTGCAGGAAGCCCGCCAAGGTATGCTGGAGCGGCTCACCACTGCGCAGGCGGAGATTGTGCGCCACAAGGATTCCTGGATGACCCTGACCGAGGTACAAAAACAATCGATGCCCGAGATCGGCCAGCGCCTGCAGCATTGCACCGATCTCATTATGAAGATAGTATCGCTCGATCGCGAAAACGAGCAGCTCATGCTCCGCAACAAACTCGTGCCGCCCAGTCATTTGCCGCCGGCCGAGCGCCAGAACCCCAACCTCGTCGCCAAGCTGTACAAGGATCAGCCGTAGCATGCCCGTTGAGAAAGTCATCATGGTCGCTCAGGAGGAATTCCTCCGCAAACAGGTCGCCCAGTTCCTGCGCAAAAAGCGGATCGACGTTGCCGAATGCGGAAGTATCCAGGAGGCGCACGATTATCTCGGCAAAGGTAATTTCGATTTGATGCTGCTGGACGAATCGTTGCCCGATGGTAGCGGCCCGGAATTTCTCGTGGAGGTGAACCTGCGTCCGTCCAAGCCGATGGTGGTGATGATGGGTGCCGAAGGCTCGGTGGATACCGCCGTAAAATGCATGAGCGAAGGCGCCTTCGATTATCTGCTCAAGCCGTTCTCCAATGAACAGGTGGAGATCATCCTGCGCAAAACCGAGCAATTCGCGCAGATGCTCAATGTCAACCAGTTCCTCACCCAGCAAGAGGCCGAGGATACGGAGAACGAAATTCTTGGCGGCTCGCCTTCCACCGAGCAACTGCGTAAACTCATCCGGCGCGTAGCGCAAACCGATGCCACCGTGCTGATCCAAGGCGAGAACGGCACCGGTAAGGAACTGGTCGCCCGCGCCATGCACAAAAATTCTTCCCGCAAAGACGGCCCGTTCATTAAGCTTAACTGCGCGGCCCTGCCGGAGAACCTCGTGGAGAGCGAACTTTTCGGGCACGAAAAAGGCTCTTTCACCGGGGCCACCAACAAACGCGAAGGTCGCTTCGAGCTCGCCCATGGCGGCACTATTTTTCTTGATGAGATCAGCGAGATGTCGCTCCCGCTCCAAAGCAAACTGCTACGCGTGCTCCAGGAACGCGAATTCGAGCGCGTCGGCGGCAATCGCACAATCAATGTCGACGTGCGCGTCGTCGCCGCCACCAACCGCAAGCTCGAGCAAAGCGTAGAGAAAAAAGAGTTTCGGCAGGATCTATACTTTCGCCTCAACGTTGTGCCCGTACACGTGCCGCCTCTGCGCGATCGTGAAGGCGATATACAATTGCTTTCCGAGGCGTTCACCCAACGTTTCATCCGCAGCCACGGCGTCCCCGTCAAGGGCCTCACACCTGAGGCTGTCATCGCGCTTTCCAAGCATGATTGGCCCGGCAACATCCGCGAATTACAAAACGTCATCGAGCGTGCCGTGATCCTATGTGGTGAGGACGGCTACATTCACCCCGAACAACTCGGCCTAACCGCCCCACCCCAAGCTGGCGCCGGTGATGCGCCCACCGGCCCCATCGAGGAAGCCACAGCCCCCTCCACCGCATCAACTGCGGCCACCAATGACGCACCGGTAAAGTTGGCTGATCTGGAAAAACAACACATTCTCGCCACTCTCGCCCAATGCGAAGGCAACCGCACGCGCACCGCCGAGGTGCTGGACATCAACATCCGCACCCTGCGCAACAAGTTGAACGAGTATAAGGAAGCCGGCGAATCCGTCGATTGATCCCCCATGTTGGAGGAGAATTCACCGCAACTCACCGATCTCCTTCAACAGGCACAAGCCGCCCGGCTCGCCAATCAATTGGACCACGCCGCCCGGCTTTTGGGTGCCGCGTTTGAAAAACATCCCGACGCCCTGCCCGTCGCCAAGGAACTTGCCCTCCTCCATCAACAACGCGGCGAATGGCCCGAAGCCCGCGATTGCCTCGAGTTGATCCTCGCGCAGGAACCGCAAAACGCCCAGGCCCTCAATGTGCTGGGCCATATTTGCCACGTTCAAGGCCACTTAATCGAAGCCCTCGGGCACTGGCAACAAGCCGTGGAGATTGCGCCAGATTACGCGGAAGCCTGGCAAAATATCGGCCTTGCTCACGAACATCTTGATCAACAACCCGAAGCGATAGCAGCCCATCAACAGGCTGTTCGACTGCTGCCCGATAATGCCCGCGCCCACCGGCTGCTGGGCATGGCTCAGCTCGATTACGGATTGTTGCCGGCCGCCAATCATTGTTTCGATCGCGCGCTGGCCTTGACTCCCGATGATCCGGAAAATCAATGGCAACATTTCTTCATCCGGGCCTTGGCTGGAGATTTCCCTCAGGCTTGGCCGCTGTACGAATGCCGTTTTCAGTTACCCGGGCGCACCACACCGGAGCATGATTTCCCACAACCGCGCTGGCAGGGCGAACAACTGGCCGGCCAAACTCTACTGCTCCATGCCGAGCAAGGCTATGGCGATACGCTTCAGATGATCCGTTATCTGCCCCGTGTGTCTGAGCGCGTAGAGCGTTTAATCCTCTGGGTCCCCGAGCCTTTGGTGCCTCTTCTGCAAACGATGCCGGGAATAGATGAAGTAGTCTCTCGCAAGACCGATGCCCTTTCCTTTGAGGTTCATCTGCCGCTTATGAGTTTACCCGGGATTTTTGAGGATTCACTCGAAACCATCCCCAAGACCGTCCCCTATCTCGGCAACCCCTCGCCCAGCGCCCAGCCTCCCCGCAAAGTCGGTCTGGTATGGGCCGGCTCGGGCAGTCAACCGTTGGATCGCCGCTCCATCCCGGTAACCGATTTGGCACCCCTTTTGGAAGCCCCCGTGGAATGGCACAGCCTCCAATGGGGCCAAACTGCCCCGGGCTCATTACACGATCATTCGTCGGAACTGACCGATTTCGCTGCCACAGCCGAACTCATTCAGACACTCGATCTGGTCATCAGCGTGGACACTGCCGTGGCGCATCTGGCCGGGGCCTTGGGGAAACCCGTGTGGATCCTGCTCAGCCCCGCGCCCGACTGGCGTTGGGGGCACGAAGGCTCCGCCTCACCCTGGTATCCCACCGCCCAACTTCACCGCCGCGCATCAGGTCAAACCTGGCCGCAACTTCTTAAATCTCTTTCTCACAAGCTGGGTCTCGTCCAGTCATAAAAAAACGGGCGGTCCGAAGACCGCCCGCTGATTTATAGACCTCGTCGACTATGAGAGAAGACGCAGAGAGTTCTGCGGCAACATATTGGCCTGCGCAAGCATCGCCGTGCCGGACTGCACGAGGATGTTATAGCGGGCGAACTGCGTGCTCTCTTGAGCGACGTCCACGTCCTTGATACGGCTCACCGATGCCTGCAGATTTTCATTCAGGATGCTAACTTGCTCCTGAGTGAATTGCAGACGCTGGATGTTGGCACCCACCTTGGCACGGTGCGTCGCCACATTCTCGATGGCACTCTTAATGGTCGCTACAGCGTTGGAACTAGTCACCGTGAAGGCGCTGGCAATCACGCTGGTGACATCCACCGCGTTCAGGCTGCTGGCATTCAGGCTCCAGGTATTACCATCGCTGTCCTTTGTCACAGACAGAGCGGAACCACTGAAGAGGCTCACTCCGTTGAAGTCCTTCGTGCCGATGTCACTGATATAGTTCTTCAGCTCGGTGAACTCCGTATTATAGTTGGTCTTATCAGCCGTGGACTTGGTACCGTCCAGAGCCAAGGTGGCCAACTCACTCATGCGATCCAGAGCCTTACCGACTTTTTGTAGAAAGCCGTCTTGGGTCTGGCTGTAGGACAGCGAACTGGTCAGGTTGTTTGCGACGCCACGATTACGCGAAATCTGCGCATCGAATTTGTTCGCAACAGCCAAACCGGCTGCATCATCGGCAGGATTAACAATCTTTGAACCCGAAGCGAGTCGGGACAGAGCCTTGTTAAGCTTGCTAGTGGATTCGGTAAGCGTCCGCATAGTGCTGAGCGCTCCGACGTTTGTGTTGATAACCATTGTTACAACTCCATTTGTACTGGTTTTAAAACGGCATCCCTGCCGCTGAAGCTTTTAGCGGGAGCTACAACCCACGTGAGTTACCGGGCGTCACGAGGCCTACAAACTTTATTCGACGGATGCGTCATAATCTTTAGACTTAATATCTACTTTTTTTAAAAAAATAGCAGATGGCCCGAGAGGGGCCATCCGCTGTAATGTTTATATCTTACTCATGACCCTTATTGAATGAGTCGCAGAGCGTTCTGCGGCAGCAAGTTGGCCTGAGCGAGCATCGCGGTGCCGGACTGCACAAGAATGTTGTAGCGCGCAAACTGCGTACTTTCTTCTGCCACGTTTACATCCTTGATGCGGCTCACCGTGGCTGACAGGTTCTCATTCAGGATACTAATCTGCTCCTGGTTGAATTGAAGGCGCTGAATATTAGCGCCCACTTTGGCCCGGTGTGTCGCCACATTTTCAATGGCACTGTTGAGCGTAGCCACGGCATTGGAGCTGGTTACTGTGAAGGCACTGGCAATCACGCTAGTGACATCCACTGCGTTCATACTACTAGCGTTCAGGCTCCAAGTGTTGCCTTCACTATCCTTGGTGACGGCCAGCGCAGTGCCGTTAAAGAGACTGACTCCGTTAAAGTCCTTGGTGCCGATATCACTGATGTAACTTTTCAGCTCGGTGAACTCGGTGTTGTAGTTGGCCTTATCAGCGGCGGACTTGGTGCCGTCCATTGCCATGGTGGCCAATTCACTCATCCTATCCAAGGCTTTGCCGACTTTTTGCAGGAATCCATCCTGAGTCTGGCTATAAGAAACCGCACTGGTGAGGTTTTGAGCAACGCCGCGATTTCGCTGAATCTGGGCATCGAATTTGGAGGCTACAGCCAAACCAGCTGCATCATCCTGAGGGCTAACGATTCTGGACCCTGAAGCCAAACGGGCTAGGGACGCGTTCAAGCGCTGAGTTGATTCTCCCAAGTGACGCTGGGAGCTCACAGCACTAACATTTGTATTGATGATCATTTGACAATTCCTTTTGTCGTGTTGTCACGGCATCCTTGCCGTCAGAGCTTTAGTTCGGGCTGCTCCCTCCCGTGTGAGTTACCAAGCATCACAAGGCTTACACCATCTATATCGGTCGGCGGGTAGTAGACTTTAGAAAAAAAAAGGAGCCTCCGATGGGAGGCTCCAAAAATCTCTGTTTTTACGGGTTAAAAAGACGTTAACAATACACCAGACACAGGGGATTGATGGGCGTCATGTTATTAATGGAATGCACTTTATTGACGTGTTTCTCTTCCAAAATTAGGCCGGCATCGAGGAGTTTCATGTTGTTGGTATTGAAAATGGGCCGGGCCAATTCCATGCCGGGCTTGAGCTCAATGAGCAGAATCTCGCGTTCCCCACGGGGCATGCGGGTGAGCGGCACGGCTTGGACGAGGGCGCGGACGGCATCCGGATCGAAGACGCGATCAGCCAGCTCGGTTTCCATTTCGCGGATGAGCTGCATGTCGGCCATGTTTTGGTTGCAGTAATAAATGACCGGCGCCAACAGGCGGGATAAGCGCGGGATGGTTTCACCTTTGAGTTTGTCGGGGTATCCCGTGCCATCCCAGTTTTCATGATGATGCCGCACGATCTTGGCCACGGGCGCATAGCTCTCATGCAGGGCCAGAAGTGTTTCCTCCGCGATCTCAGGATGTTTCCGGATCACTTCCATTTCCTCGGGGGAACATTTGGCCGGGCTGCGCATCCAACGCCGCACCATGCCAATCTCGGAGTTCATGAGACCGATATCATGTGTTTGCGCGGCGAGATCTAGAGTGTGGGCATCGGTTTCGCTCAACCCTAGCGCATCAGCAATGGTGGCACACAGAGCTTTGGCGCGAAGGGCGGTATTGCCGAGGTTGGGGTGAAAGGTGTAAAGCATGCGGTTCATCGCGGTGAGGGCAATGTCTTCCTCGTCACTAGAAAATGACACAGCCACTCGTGGCTTGGCGGCCGGGGCCTCGCCGGATGCGGCATCGCCGTCTTCGTCGGGGGCGGCCAGATTCGCATTGGCTTGGGTGACGGATTGTTCGGCAACTTGCAGTTTATCGGTCAGGGTTTGGATTCGGTTTTCCTGAGCCTCAATTTCCTTTCGTAAACAGTACCGCTCGGAGGCGTTGAGGATGGCGACTTTCATGTCGTTGGTCATCCAAGGCTTGGTGAGATAACGGAAAACAAGGCCTTTGCTGGCAATGCGGGTCATCTCATCAATACTCACGCCACTGGCGAGCATGAGGCGGCTGGTGTCGGGTTGGATTTCCTTTACCTGCGCCAAAAGATCGAGGCCTTTGCCTTCGCCGCTCAGGTCATGATCCACCACAACGGCAGCGAACATTTCGCTACGCAGGTGCTCGGTGGCCATGGTGTCAGTGTCCACGACGGTGGCGTGAAAGCCTATGGCTTGGAGCTGATCTTTCATGGCTTGCAGGACGGCGGGGTCGCTGTCGGCCACAAGCACTTTTTTAGCGTTTTGATTGCTGTATTCTTCAGCCATGATGATTTTCCTATGGTTTTGCGGTGTCTGCTGCAGATTGATACCCCAACAGACCTCGTTCGCGAATCAATTGGGCGACGCTCTCGGGGACTAATTGTTCCCATTGCGGATCGCCGGAGCGGATTTGTTTGAGGGCGTCTCGTGATAAAATGGGGAGGTAATCTTCCCGATAATCCTCGATGCGCCGGATGAAGCCGTTGCTCAAGAGGTATTCGTAAAGACTTTGCAGGTGCGAAGCGACCTGTAGGTTGCGGGCATTGAGCACCTGACCGCCTTCCGCCAAAGACGGGTAGACGTATAACCGCAGGTCGTTTTTGAACATCCGGCCAAAGGATTCCAAAATACCGCCCTCCAGTTCCTCGTAATATTTCTCTTCGAACAGTTCTTTCAAAGTGGGTACACCCATGGCTACACCAATGGGTTCCTTGCTATAACGGAGCAAATACGCTGCCAAACGGTAGTATTCGGCGAAGTTTGACACCATAATATGGTAGTTTTCGGCCAATTCCTCGCCAACGGCGCCCAAAATATCGACGCGCTCCAGAAAATCCTGCTCATCAATGCCATCTCCATCAGTAAGATTGTGAAGGGTCATCTCAAACAACACGGTCATATTTTCGCCCTGCACACTGGGTTCCTGTACAAATTGCGCTTTGCTGCTTTGCAACATGTGCAGGGTGGTATGGGTGACGGGCCGGAAACTGCCACGCTCCACAATGATCGGTTTGCCATACAGCACCTCGGAAGGATGCACCACCTCGCCACACACATTAAACAGGGTGGCCTTGGCCAGACCGCGTTTCACCAGCTCTAGGGCCATGAGGCGATTATCTACCCCGGCATAGTCCGGGCCGGTAAAGCGCACCATGCCAATCTCCGCCCGCCAAGGCTCAAGGTTATCCAGCAAACTGCCTAAAATCCGATGAGGATCCGTGGTGTAGTGCATGGCCGCATGTACAAGATTTACCCCGATGATGCCCACCGCTTCCTGTTGTTTTATATTATCCTCATCCAGCAGGCGAAC